>JAKAGL010000218.1 GCA_021815535.1 bacterium | reverse complement strand
CTGCCGGTGGTGGCCAACCCCGAAGAGAAGATAGTGGTGGGCATGCTCCGTAGAAAAGACGTCATCACCGCCTATAAAAAAGCCGTCATACAGGTCTCTACATAAGAAAAAAAAGGCGAAAGAACGGGAATCTCTTCACACGTGATCGATGTCCTCCCACGAATCCTTTTCGGGTATCTCCTTCAAACGTTTATGGAGGTAATCCCGCGCGATATCGCGGCCGCCCAAGCCAAATGCCAACGCCAGGCCGAACACAATGCCTCCCAGCACGATGCTGAAGGTGATGAGTACCGTTTGTTTACCGATGCCCAGAAGTTCCATGGTGACTGCCGCCGCGAAAAAAAGTAACGCCATGCGTACCCCGCGCGCGATGAGCGGTGCGACTTTTAGCCCGTGATTCACGGCCGAGACCAAAGCGGCCCTTGCAAAAAAGTTGGCGATCAAATACCCGGCGATCATCACTAAAATAGCCGCAAAAACATTAGGGAGGTAGAGCAGGAAATTTTCCAGCAATATATCGGCCGCATGTATTTTGAGGTTTCCCAGTGCGATCATCCCGAAACAGAACAGAATGATATACCCGGCAACCCTTCCCCCCACCAGCGACAACGGTTCTTTTACACCGCCGCGGGCCAACACTTGCGCGAGGCCGTCGCGCTTGGCCGTCTCATCAACTTTCAACAGCCTTAAAAAATAGGAAATGGCCGACTTGGTCATCCATCCAACTACCAGGCCGATAATTATGATAAACAACGCTCCGATAAAGTTCGGCGCGTAGGCCGCCAGCATGCCGCCAAAGGCCGCAATTGGATCAGTTACCATATGCTTAAAAAAGTCCGACAAAGTTTCCATCACTTATTCTCCTTAATTAATGGGGCGTTGAACCGTTGGTCCCACGTTCCCACTGTTCGATAAGAAACTGTTTTTTTTCTTCGTAAAGCATACATAAGCGCTCGATTTTGTTTTCCACCCCCGCAGGATCGCTTTCAACCGTTTCAAGCACCCATGAGGCGGTGCGCCCGATATACAAGGGGGTCAATGATTTGAGTAGATGTTCACGGTTAATGACGTTGGAGTGCCATGCGGCGGCATAATAATAGATGATATCCACCCACATTTCCGCCGGGAGGTGGAAACTCCCCTTGTGCTCCCGTGCAAGCCGGGACAGGGCATCAAGCAATAATTGTGGCAAGAACAGTTCCCACACTTCACCCAGCGATTTTACCCCATCTGAAAACCGCTTGATCATCCGCTCGGCATCCACTGCAACCGGCTCCACTCCCACTTCGTACATAAAGCCATAGAGCGGCACGGGACTTGAGGCCGTAACACTCTTCCAATATCCCTCATAACGCTCCATGAGGCTGAAAGTGGAGCCGACCACCTGATATAACATGTCGGAAAGATCGGCTGAGGGGTCTTTGGGGTCGTGTATTTTGCTTCCCAAGTAGGCTTGCGCCATCTTAAGTTTGTTGGCAAGGGCCGTGGTGGTCATCCAAATATCGATGCCGTAACGCGCCACATCTGTTTCCCAAACATCTTCGGATAAGAAAAGGCCAACAGCGGTTCCGGAGAAACCAAAATCCCCGCCGATGGGTTGGCGGATTCTCTTGCCGTATAGTGCGCGAGTAAGCGGGTACACAATGCTGTTGGTTATGGTGCCGTCATATTTATGCCGGAGGTAAAGTGGCGCGACATAGTCGGCTTCCCCGTGGATCACCGGCTTCAACAATAATTCCAACCATTCCGGCGTTATTGAACGCAAGTCACTATCCACCACCGCGCAGGCGCGTGCGTTGAGTTTTCGGGCGATTTCAAATATGGCTCTGAAAGCGCTCCCTTTTCCGGGGAGGCCGTGGTACGGCGTAGCGATGCTGAAATACCCGCCTGATCGGTGCGGCAAAAACAGCCGGGAAGCCCCTTTTTCCCGCGTTTCCCGGACAATCTGCGGGGTGCCATCGGTGGAACCACCGTCAGAGTTGACAAGCACTCCTTTACATTCTGGAAAATATTTCGCAAGCCCGGCCTGCACGGCGCGAACTACATGACCTATGGTGCGGGCGTTGTTATAACTGGGAATGCCTACCACAATGTCCGCTGAACCAACCTTGTCGATAAATTCGTGTACTTCAGAACGGAGGGCGGCGCCGACTTCCCGCTCTGGGTTCATTGATTATCCTCTTCCACGGCCGCATTCAGCTTGAGCATCATCCCCGGAACCGCGGAGATCACCCGATCCCAACTCGCGATGAGCGGCACCCCCAAGGGGTCGGCCATAATGATGTCGCTGGCCTTCCGGATGGCGTTGGTGAACGTCTCAATAGCCAGCGTTTCGCCGTGGCGGTCGAAGTAGAGGCCATTCACTGCGGCATCGTCATCGTAACGTTTAAGCATGTCCTGAGCCGTTCGCACATAGGTGGCCAACAGTGTTTTGAAAAAGCCGTCGGAATAAATAACTCCTTCGGAACCAAGCGTACGAAATAGGGTTTTGCAAATATCCACGCACATTTTATGCAATCCCGCACCGGCGTCTTCGGGGGAAAGCTCCTGATGTTTGTGCTCGTAATTCTCGGCAATATCAATTTGGCATACCCGGCGGACACTGGTGTTGCGGTAGACTTCCGCCAATACGCCAACTTCAAGCCCCCAATCGCCGGGAATGCGGTTGACGCGCACCAGGCTCATGTCCATTGAAAATTCTCCTGCCAGGGGATAGCGGAAAGAATCCATATAAACAAGCAACGGGTGATATCCGATCATCCGCTCAAGAGACCGGATGATCGGGGTGACGAGCAGGCGCGTAACACGCCCATGCAGACGATCGGTCACGCGGCTGTAAAAACCTTTGCAGAAGTTGTAGTCGAGGCCGGGGCTTACCACCGGATATGCAAGGCGGGACAACAGGCTGCGATCATACGTCATGATATCGCAATCATGCAAAGCAATGGCGTGAATGCGTTCCAGTGACAAAACATAGCCGTAGGCCATCCAGGTGGAGCGCCCTTTTCCGGGCTCGCCATAGGGGATGTCCGCATCGCGGAGGATGCGGTAGATGCGCTCCATGCGAGGGCCGTCATTCCAGATCAGCCGGACGCGTTGCGGCAGTTTGGAGAAGAATTCGCGCGCATAACGGAACTCCGTTTCATTGCATGGGCCCAGTGTAACGACAATATCGTTCACATACCGCGCCCCTTTGAGCTGTTCCGCAATATCTTTCAGCGCATCCCTTTTGAGTTCGCTGAAAAGGCTTGGCAACACCAGTGCGAGCTGGCGATGCTTGGTGAACGACTCAAGATCGGCCTCAATCTTTTCGTTACTCTGATTGCCCAGACGGTGAAAGGTCGCCACGACGCCGGTTTGGTAGAAATCCGACATGCTCACCTCCTTACAAAAGAAAATAATAAATGGGGTGATACAATACATCCTAGCATACATGAGTGTGCCATCCCACCACTTCTGAAGGTAGGAAGAGGAGAAACTTGCAATCTACGATGGACCTATTATGAATAAAAAAATCGTTAAGGCCATTTTTCGGGCCGCTGTTGAAGCGGTGGTTCCCTATGCCGCGGTGAAGAACCGCGCCGAGGAGCTGCGCCACCGGTACCAAAGCGGCGGGTTCAACCGCCTGGTCGTTGCGGGATTTGGCAAGGGAGCATACCCAATGGCTCTGGCGGCGGAAGACATATTAGGCGGTCTTCTGACCGAGGGACTTATCGTCACAAAATACGGACATAGCGACCCATCGCGGCCATTGAAACGGATACAGGTAATCGAAGCGGCGCACCCGGTCCCGGATGAACAGGGGGTATTAGGAGCCCGCGAAATCATCCGCATGCTGGAACGGGCGGATGAAAAAACCCTGGTGCTCTGCCTCATCAGTGGCGGAGGATCAGCGTTGCTCACCGCGCCGTGCGAGGGAATAACGCTGGCGGAAAAACAGGCGCTCACCAGCTTGTTGCTCAAATCAAATGCCACCATACACGAGATAAATGGGGTGCGAAAACACCTTTCACTCATCAAGGGAGGCCGGTTGGCTGAACTGGCCTTCCCTGCCACCGTCGTATCGCTCATCATTTCCGATGTCATAGGCGACAACCTCGATGTAATCTCCTCCGGCCCTACTGCACCCGACACCAGCACTTATGCCGATGCTTTAACCGTATTGGAGAAGTACGGCCTCATTGAGGCCACTCCCAACGCGGTATTGACCCATCTCCACAAGGGGGCGCACGGCGCGTTTGCGGAAACGCCCAAGCCGGGACATCCTTGCTTCGCGCGTGTGGAAAACATCATCGCGGAAAACAACATATCCGCATTACGAGCCGCCGCCGCACATGCCAACGGGTTGGGATTGACTTCCAAGATCGTTTCCGCCAATGTTCG
>JAKAGL010000217.1 GCA_021815535.1 bacterium | reverse complement strand
GGTAAGCCCCTCCAGCCGATCCCTGCTGAATGGTGTATCGGCATTGCACATATCAATGCGTGTTGCAAACGCCAATACCCGGTAGCCATCGCGTGCCAGCGCGTGCGCCTGTTCCTCTACCGCGGCGGGATCCATCGGACGCGCGCCATCAATGGTCAGCATAGTGGTGCACATCGCCAGAAGCTGTTCCAGCGCTCCTTTTACTGAGATGATCTGCCGCCCCTCAACGGCGTGACATGCGGCGGCATACCGCTGTTCCGGTTCATACGGGATGCCGCCTACTTTGCTCACCCCCGCCTGCAACGAAGCGCGGGTCATTCCCACTTTGTGGGCCATGATCAGCAGCGCGATATCCACCTTATCGCCATGCGTGATCCACTGTTCGCCGCGTTTCCCCAAAAACGCTTCGTTGCAAAAGATCGCCGTGCGGCAGAGAGGCTCTATGAGCATTCCCCAGTCCTGCGCCACCATTTCAGAGGGAACGATGATTTCCCCCTCGGGAAGCATTCCCGCGCCCGTGATCTCCCATGGCCCCATGCCGGGGAAAACCAACTGCCGCACCGTTAGCTCGTTTATCGTCAGGGTACCGGTCTTGTCGGTGAATATAAAAGTGCAAGAGCCAAGGGCCTCTACCGCATCCAGCCGCCGCACTACCACGTTTCGTGCCGCCATCCGCCGCGAGGCGATAGCCAACGCAATGGTGATCGCCACCGGCAGTCCTTCGGGAATGGCAGACACTCCCAGTCCAACCGCCAACAACAGCACATAGGAGAAGGGGTTTCCCTGCATGAAAAGGATTCCGGCGATGATCGCCACTACCATGCCAATGAAAATGGCGATGATCCCGGTAAAACGTTCCAATCGCACAACAAGCGGGGTTTTGGGCGCCGCTCTTCCGATGAGTGACGAAGCGATCCGTCCCAACTCAGTTCCAAGTGACGTGGCGCTTATTATCCCGAGTGCGCGACCCCGATCGACGAGGGTGCCTGCATAAACCATGTTCCGCCGGTCCGCCACAGCCGTTTCGAGGGGGAAGATGAGTGCGGCATTTTTTTCCACCGGCAACGATTCGCCTGTCAGCAGAGCCTCGTTCGCCTCAAGCCCGTAGCTCGATAAAAGCCTTATATCGGCTGGAACCTTGTTTCCCGGTTCCAGCAAAATTATGTCGCCGGGAACCAGTTCTGCGGCATCCACCTCATGGTCTTCTCCGTCCCGCCGGACTACCGCGCGGGTCACGGTTATCTGGCGCAGGGCGTGGGCGCTGGTTTCGGCATTGTATTCCTGCGCCGTTCCTATCAAAGCGTTCAGCACCAAAACCCCATAAATGAAGCCGGCATCCGAGTATTCTCCCATCAACAATGAAAGGGTTCCGACGATGAGCAGGATGTAAATAAGCGGATTAAAGAACTGGCGTCCGAATACCTGAAACAGGTTTGGAGGCTGAGCTGCGGGGAGCCTGTTGGGGCCGTACTCAGCCTGCCGCGCCTCCGCCTCGGTCCGTGTAAGGCCTGCATAGCGGGATCCGAGCGCCGTGAAGATGGCTTCCGGCGCGAGCGTATGGGCATTGATCGGTGGATGCCGTTTCATGCGGGCGGTTACCTCCATCTTAATGGTTGGTTTCGCGCTACATCTTAATTGTATATTCGATGCCCATCTGCCGCGGAATGAATTCTTAATTTGGGCGTAGACCTTTTATGTGGAACTAAAGAAGCAAGATCATCAATGAACCGCCAATTATCAAACCTGCCCTGAAATCCCCATAAGAAGCAACGCTCCTGCAAAATATCCAATGGCGGGGGCCCAAGCCAATCTCAGGTGGCTGGCAAAATTATATCCATAATTTCCCAGCCGCGACATGAGCGCAAGTCCCGCCGCGGAACCGATGGAAAGAAGGCTGCCGCCAATGCCCATGGCATAGATAACCAGAAGCCAGCCGTTAATATTCAGCGGCGGATCCATTTTAATCACCGCTGCCATCATAGGGACGTTGTCAACCACCGCCGACACCAGCCCCAATGAGAGATTGGCCCAATCGGCGGAAAAATACCCGTAGATTGCCTGGGAGATATCATTCAATACACCTAAATGCGCCAATCCACCAATGGCGACAAGAACGCCGGCGAAGAACATGAGGGTATCCCCTTCATGATGGAACGCCCGCCCGAAAAGCTGCCAGAAATCGCGCTCACTGCTGGCGCCATTCTTTTTGTGGAGCACAAAAAAAATGGTGCCCAATATGCCAATGCCAGAGGTCATCGTTATGGAAGGATCGACATGGAAAAAATGTTCCGAGGCAATAACAACAAATATCAGAACCAAGAACAGCAAGGCAAGCAGCAACCCCTCGTAAGGTATATGCCCTTCATGGTGTTTCACCTCAATCCTGATTTTGGGGATGCTGATAGTAAGCAGTCCGGTACAAACAAGCATGGATACAAGAGCGGGAACAAATATCCCGAGGAGATCGCCAAATTCGGCTTTGTGGGCCAACCACGCCATAAGTGTTGGCGGATCGCCAAACGGATTCCATGCACCGCCGGCATTCGCTGCGAAGCCGACGCTTATCGCCATAACAACGGCAAATCGCTCCGTTATTGCTGTATCCCCGCGCTCTGCCAAGAAAGCGGTTTGTGCGGCAATAAGACTGCCGAAGATCAAGCTGGTCGTCATATTGTCAATCAACGGGCTGAGAAAAAAAGCACCTGCCGAATAGATCCAGAGCGTGACAACGCTGTGATTGCTGATGCGGGAGATGAGGTGTCCTATCCAGATGAATAAGCCAAACCGCTCCATGGCGTTCACCCAGAGTATGGCGGCAAGAAGAAAAAACACGATACCAAAGACCTCTCCCTTGGTATGTTCCATATGTTCGTGGAAGCCTTCCTTCCCGGCCAGGGAAGCAATACACCAAATAATCGCGCCGGAAATCATCATCGGCATCGATTTGTGGATGCCCGTTGATTTCTCTGTGACCACTATTATAAAAGCGATGATGAAAATCAAAACGGCCATAAGAACCGCCATGGCGGGCCTCCTTCTTGGTCTCAGGTTGATGCGTCAAATAAGGCTATCACATATTTTTCACGGATATCCTCTTAATGACAACCATTACGGTCTCGTTACCGCGTCAGTCATGGTTCCGGCGATGGAAGATGCCTTGCAAGAATATCAAGCACGGCCTCATTCCACCCTTCGGGACCAATGCCGCGGCTCAACACGACGTGGGGGTTGTTCAAGTTTATCTCCGGGTGATGTTTCCCATCCGGTAAACGCACCAATACGGGGATGTCCACGGCTTCCAGCATCGGCACATCGTTGGGGCTATCTCCCAATCCCACTGAAATCAGCGCTCCGTATTTTCGCCGGTACAACTCCAAAAGAATGTCCACCGCCTTTCCCTTATCGCTATTGCCCATGAGATGGTGGAATTCCCCTTTAGTGTGGCGAAAGCCCAGGTTTTCTATTTCCTTCACTACTGCCGTTTCATCCCCTGATTCAAGAATGAACGGTTCATCGAATTCCCGCCGTGCCGCCAAGTACGACTGTTCCACTGAAAGCCCGGTACGGGCACCGATCTCTTCCACATCCATGTCGCCAAATCCCCGTACGCTGAATCCCCTGCTTTTCAAGATCCCAAGCGCTTTGCGCAACTCCGGATAGCGTCCTCCCAGGGTGATAAGCTGAAAGCCCGCATCCCACTCTGACTCCCACTCTCCCATATCCGCAAAGTATTCCGGTGGAATGAATATCCCGCCGCCGTTCTCGGCGATAAATGGGGCCTCTGTGCCAAGGCGCGAACGCCAGAACAGCAGTTCGCCCCGCGTTTTGCTTGAAACAAGCACTAACGGCAGTTCACGTTTGCGAATCGCATCAAGCGCCTCGCGCGCGGCATCGAATGAATAGGTGTGAGCTTCAAGCAGCGAGCGGTCCAAATCTGAAAAGATAATCACCGCTTTCTTCATAAAGTTGAAATATCCATCAATAACCTCACCGCGGCAGTTCAGGAGATCAGCATGATCTGAATGTCCATTACATTGGTTCCGGTAGGGCCGGTGATGAGCAGCCCGCCGGCGTTTTCAAAAAAGGTATAGGAGTCGTTGTTTGCCAAATACGCTTCCGGATCCAGCCCCTTGCTCCGCGCCTGCGGTATCGTATTGCCATCCACTATTGCCCCCGCGGCATCGGTGGGGCCGTCAGTTCCATCGGTTCCGGCAGAAAGAAAAGTGATCCCGCGGGATCCCTCCACAGCAAGCGCAAAAATAAGCGCAAGCTCCATATTTCTGCCGCCTTTTCCGCTGCCGCACACATTCACTGTGGTTTCGCCCCCGCCGATGAGGCAAAGCGGCGGATGCGGCTGGCGCAAAACATCTTTGGCCATTGCCGCCAGCATATTCGCGGCGTTATGCACATCCCCCCGAACATTG
>JAKAGL010000216.1 GCA_021815535.1 bacterium | reverse complement strand
TCTGCGAGAACATGATGGTCACCCAGTAGAACAGCTCGGCCCTGGGCGAGCCGATGCTATTGATCGACACCGAGCCGAGCGTCCGGTACCAGATGAACAGCGAGGCCATGAGCAAAGCAAACAGCAGCGAGGCGCCGCCGGCATAGCCGATTCCGAGCGAGCGGTCGGCGAAATCAGCCAGCGTCGTCCCGACCGTGGTCGTGGCGATAATCGTGGCCCAGTAGATGGCGGGGTGAAAGCGCTTCGCTCTGGTCTGTGCGATGACCGCGACCAAAAAAACGCCGGCGAAAATGCCCGTGCTGATCAGATAGCCCAGATGCATCGACATGGAAACGGCGTCGCCCCCGGTTTCGCCAAGGGTTGTGGCAAAGATCTTTATGATCCAGAAGATGAGGGTTACTTCGGGCACTTTGCCGGCTAATTCCTGCTTCTCATTGTTCATTTGTCTCTCCATGTTGCGCGGCAGCTATCCCATTTGAAGGGCGGCGGGAAGTCAGGCGGCGGCTGTCGGTTCGGCATCGGAGACAAGAGGGAGACTTAAAACGACCGAGGCTCCCGGGCGATCGGAACGGTTGCCGATGACAAGCTCGCCGTTGTGGTAATCCATTACCAGTTTCGCGATGGTAAGGCCCAGCCCCAGGCCTCCCCCCTGAAAAATATAGCGGCCCGTCGAGTGGTTGAGCGGATTTTCGAGGGAGTAGTAGGGGGTAAGCACGTCACGCAGGCTATCCTCCGGTATTCCCGTCCCTTCATCGGCTATTTCGATATGCACCGAGCCGCCGCTGATGTATTGCCGTACATGGACCGCCTTGCCATCCGGGGTGAATTTGATTGCGTTGGAGAGCACCTCTTCCAGAGCCCGCCGAAGCAAAACGTCTTTACCCAGTACCGTGGCGTAATACGGGAGATCGCGCAAGTCGGTTTCTATGCTGATGTTGCGCCGGTCCGCCATGAGGTTTTGGCGGGCATGGTCCAAGGCAGTGGAAACGGTGCGGTATATCGCATTTTTCGAGAAAGGCTTTTCATCGCCGATATAGGACATTTCCGCGATCAATGAGGTGGCATCGATGACGCGGTCAAACGACGCGATGGTTTTCAGGAGTGCGCCGCGGAGATATTCGACCCGGTCCCCCATGGGGCCGGCGATCTCGATCTGGTTAAGCAACGTCTCCATCAACCGCAGGTTGGTCAGCGGGGTACGGAGTTCGTGCGAAACGACAACGGTGAAATAGTTGCGCGATTTATGCAACGCGGCTTCGCGGGTGATATCGCGTTTGACGGCGACGTAGTTCAGGATGGCGCCGGAGGCGTCCGTGATGGGGGAGACCGTCATCTCTTCCTCGTACAACGTACCGTCTTTCCGGCGGTTCACCATATGGCCGCGCCACACCATTCCCATGTTGACGGTGCGCCAGAGATTTTCGTAGAAGGCGGCGTTATGGCGGCCGCTTTTGAGGAATCGCGGGTTCTTGCCGCATGCTTCATCCACGCGGTATCCGGTGATGGCTTCGAATGCGGGATTGGCGTATTCGATCACTCCGTTGGCGTCTGTAATGATCACGGCGTCGCCGGCGTGTTTCACCGCATTCGCCAGCCGCGCGCTTTCGGCCTCGGCGCGCGTGCGGCGGATGTCGGTTTTTTCGAGGAGCCGGGCGGTGGCGATTATCAGGCCCGTGATGAACACCATCAGCCAGGTGGTGTGTACCGTATCTTCACGGGCGGCGTCAAGAAAGCCCGCCTTTACGCTGGCGCCTACCGCATAGTCGAGAAGCGGCATGACGGCAAGGGCCGGCAAAAGCAGCCGGCGCGCAAGAACGCCCCCCGCCGATTCGCTTATCAGGATGGCGGTGACGCCATGTTCGGGCCGGGCGAGCAGTATGCCGGCCGTCAACGCCAGAAAGGCGATGGTGGCGTGAACGGCGATGGCGGAACTTTCGGGAATGAAATGAAGAAAATGATGGATGCCGTTGACGTGGCTGATGAACGTGAGCAGGGAGGTTATGCCTACCACCAGCAGTGCGGCATGGCCGGGGCGGAAGCCGCGCCGGGTCTTCATATCGATGGTCAAAATGGCAATGCCGGTCAACACAAGGTTCAGTGCGGCCAGCGGGGACTGACGCCCCGGAAATGTGTTGTAAAGCGCGCCGGGGGCTTCCTTTACCAGCAATTCGTCAATGCCGAGATTCCACCCCGCAAGGTATTCAAGCAGGGTGAGCGAGCCGATAAGTATGGCCATAAAACAACAGAGCCTCTTCACCGAGCAAAAGGCGGGAATAGATGTCCTGTTGGGATGAACCATCCATAACGAGATGGCGAGCAGGATAAAGCCCAAGGCGAGATTGATCTTCATGGCGGGCAGGTTCGGGAGAACGCTTTTCAATAAGGTGATGTCAAACAGCCAGCCGGCAATGACGGCGGCGCCGATGAGCAGTACGGACAGGCTGAGAATTTCCGAGAATAACTCGTAACGGCGGGCCAAACGGACGGAGACCGGCGTCCACCGGGTAGAAGGGGATGGGAGATTGACGGTCATGGAATTTTGCTGAGTCATATTTCACCACCTGGCAATAGGTTTGACGTGTAGAGTATGACGATATACCCATTTGCCGGATTTGTCCAATACGGGGAACGGGGGGGTGCCAAGCAACTGTGGTTTTCTGAAAGTGCCAAAAAACAAGGCCCCAACCATGCGGTGATGAAATCCCAAAGGCCTGGGCAATGGCGCTTACTTTATCGGCGTGATCCCCATTTTTGCCAGCGAATCTTTCAAGACGTCATGGACGGTTTTCAGGTTGACGAATGCCGCATCCCAATCTCCCTGGCTTGCGGACATATTCGAATCGTTAAGAAGGTCTTCCACCTGGGTTTCGACGGGGTTTTCGCCTTTGTTCCTGGCGTCAAAAGCCTTTCTTTGCAGTTTCAAAAGGGTGGTCAACATTCCGGTGAGCATATTGTAATTAGCAAGGTTCTTTTCACCGTTGAGATAAAACTGCATTTCTTCGTCACTGTAGGTGAAGTCGTCATCGGCCCACGCGGTGGTGACGCCGATGCGGCCGCTTGCCGCGTGAAACAGAGGCTGGCAAAGCAGGGAAACTCCAAAAACCGTGACTGCCGTCAAACCCACAAATGTCTTTCGCATGTCAGCTCCTTAAAATATATTCCACGGCCATTTAAGGCGGGCCTGGACCCACCGTCCCGGCATTATGTCATTTTGGATTTGCCGCGTCACTGAAAAAAACGGGGGGCCCGGCCTAGCCGATGAATCTTCTGACGCGGGGGAGTAGGTCGTTCTTGTCAAATTTCCTGGTGATGAAATCGTTGGCCCCCAATTTGAAGACCGTATCCCGTATTTCCATGCCGAATTCGCCGCTGACGGCGATCACCGGGATATCCTTGAGGTAAGGCATGTTTTTTAATGCCTTTAAAAGTTCAAGCCCGTCCATGACCGGCATTTTAATATCGGTGATGATGAGGTCGGGACGGACGGTTGCAATCATGGTCAGCGCTTCTTCCCCGTTATCGGCCTCGATAAGGGTGGCATTCATCTCCTTCAGGTGCTCGATCAGCAGATACCGGAAGTTCCGGTCGTCATCCACCAGCAGGATCTTCGGGGTGACACACGGCAGTTTCAGCGAGAAGAAACAGCCTTTGCCGAGGGGGCAGTCCACGAGCAGTTCTCCTTCGTGGAGTTCCACGATATCCTTTACGAGCGGCAGGCCGAAGCCGGTGCCGGTTTCGCCGGCGGTTCCCGTGGTGGACGTTTTTTTGTCGTAATCGAAAAGGTATGGCATCAATTCGGGCCGGATGCCAGGCCCGGTATCACGCACGCAGATGGTTGAGGGGTATCCATCCGCGAGCGATACCGTGATACGGTCGCCGGCCTTGCAGAACTTTATGGAATTGGTGACGAGATTTTGCACCGCTTCGGTCAGCAGGGTTTTATCGGCGTAGATGCGGCTGTTCGGGGGGATGGCGTTTTCTATCTCGATCCCTTTTTGCCGGGCATGGAGGGAGAAATCGGCGGCCATTTTCGCGCCGATGTATCTGGCGTCGAAGAACGTTTTGTCCAGTTTCAGATGGCCGGTTTTGAATCTGCTGATGGTCAGCAGGTCATTGATGATGGAAAGCATCTGTTTGCCGCAGTCAATTCCCCTGTCCAAAATAAGCTGTGCGCCATCGTTGAGCGGAGCCGCCGTGTCGTGCCGCACCAGTTTCAGGAAACCTAGCATGGAGGTGAGGGGCGTTTTCAGGTCGTGGGAAACCAGCGAGACGAATTTATCCTTGAGGCGGGTTGCTTCTTCCGCCTTTTCCTTTGCCTCCAAAAGCGCCTGCTCCGCCTGTTTGCGCTCGGTCATGTCCTGGATGATGGCGACGACATACCGGAGCGTTCTATCTTCCCGCCGCACCGATGAAACGGTGAGATCGCCCCATACGATATTGCCGTTTTTGTGGATGTACCTTTTC
>JAKAGL010000215.1 GCA_021815535.1 bacterium | reverse complement strand
AATCCCTCAAGCATCCATTGATCCAAAGCAGCGCCATATAGATCGGTTTGGCAATGATGTCGAACCAGCCGTAGTTGATCACCCGGTCAAGTTCGTGCCCTTCCTTTTTCAGGATGACATGGTCTTTCGGGCCGGCATAGAGCGAGAGTTTGTTCGGCCCCGCGTTTGAGGCCAGATTTACGGTGACCTCGTAGCCTTTATCATAGGGTTGGGTAGTGGTGACCTTCGATTTATCCGCATCGAGCAGGAACGCGCTGCAGAAATATTTGTCCGTCAATCCGCTCCAGAGCACTTTTCCTTCATAGTCTATCGGCTCATTCATTTTGGGAGCATTGGCCAGCCGTTTGCCGTCCACCAGCACCACCGGGCCGTGATAGCTTCTCCGGTCCTTATCCTCTCCCAGCCCGGTCCATGCAAGGCCGAACGAGGAGCCGGTCACCCCGCCGCCCGGCACGGTAACAGCCATTTCCAGGCCAATCCGGTAAGATCCGTGGGTGAATGCGAGCTTCTTCGTGATGGTTACCCCGTTGTCGAGAACCAGATTAAAGACGACGGCGGCATCAGGATGCTCGGGGGAGAGGGTGATGCTGTCCGGCGCATCAGTCGCGAAGAGCGCGGTATCGATTTTTTTGGTTGCTTCGGCAGTGGCGAATTTGAGGGATAAAGGTTTAAGAGGTGATTTCGGGTCGACCAAATCGACCGCATTACCGCTGTCATTGTTGAATTTGATGAGTTGGAGCGACTGGATCACGCCGCCGGCGTTTGAGAGGGTGATGCGGCTTACGCCGGTATCAACTACGATAGTTCTGGCGTTGACCGTCTGGGGGGCGGTGACGGCCGTCAGTGGATCGATTGTTCCGGTGTTGGCCGCCGTGGCGGAACCGGCTGGCTCGCTGGCGTTTAAGGCGGCTACGGGAGCGGGGGCCGGGGTTGGCGCCGGTTCTTTTTCCCGCATCTGCTGTTCGACGGCCTTGCGGTTTGCCTCCAAGGTGTCCTTATAACGGTGGTAGTACCAGAAGTTCCAGCCCAGCACAACGGCCAGTGATAGAACCACAGCCAAAATCGTCTTCTTTTCCATCAGTCCTTTCAGCTTATTTAACGGGATCGTATCCGCCGGGGTGGAACGGATGGCACTTTGCGAGGCGTTTCACGCCAAGCCATCCGCCGCGCAATGCGCCATATTTGTGGACAGCTTCGAGGCTGTAGCATGAACAGGTGGGCAGAAAACGGCATGACGGCGGCAGTAACGGACTGATCGCCAGTTGATAGCCCCTGATAAGGAGCAAAATAAATCTCTTTATCACCGTATTTTCCCCGCCAGCGTTTTAAACTGGCGTTCCAGACTCCCGTATTGAGGCTCCCGCCGTCCCCCCTTGACCACAATCACGAGATCAAGGTCCGCAAAGACGGCCACAAACTGTCTGTAGAGTTCGCGCAACCGCCTCTTAATCCGGTTGCGCACCACTGCGCCGGCAAAGGCCTTTTTACCGACGACGATCCCCACGCGGCCCTGAAGCTGCGAGGCACGGGTGTAGTAATACACCAGATCGACGGTGGCGTACCTAGCTCCGGCGTAGACCGCTCCAAAAGCGGTTTGACCAGTGAGCCGGGATTTCTTAAATTTGCCGGACAAAGGACTCAGACGGCCAGCCGTTTTCGACCTTTTGCCCTTCTGCGGCTCAATACGGCGCGTCCGTTCTTTGTGCCCATCCTGGCCATAAAGCCGTGAGTCCTCTTTCTTCGTATCTTGCTTGGTTGGTATGTTCTTTTCATAGCCACGTAAGACTACACAAGTCCGGGGGTTGGGTCAATTTTTTTTTGCACAAAAAGTGAAGCCGTCCGAAGCACATCTTTTGGCGTATGGCGGGGCAACGGCTTGAATAGCGGCTATCTTAGTGATTTGTCCGCTTTTCCGGCCCCGAAAAGAGAATGCGGGAATGTTATTTTGCCAGCACCTTTTCGCCGGGGGCGAGGGGGGCTTCGGGGGCGGCAGCTTCGGCCTTGCCGGTTTTGGTGGACAGTTGCAGGTCTTTGATCTGCTCCTTGTACTTTTCGGTGACCGCATTCGCCTCTTCTTCCGAGCCGACCACGCGGGGCGTCAAGAGGATCAACAATTCGGTTTTATTGCTTGTTCTGCTGTTGGTTCCGAAGAGCCATCCGAGAACGGGGATATCGGTCAGCCAGGGAATGCCCGACGTGCCTCCACCCTTCGTTTCGCTGATCATGCCGCCGAGGATGAGCGTTTCGCGGTCTTTCACCACGATGTTGCTTTTTGCCTGGCGGCGCAGCAACGGCATGGCGGTTATCCCCAATGCCTTGAATTCCGCCTTGCGGCCGTCGTCGATCTGGCTGATTTCCTGGTCTACCGCCAGCGCCACAAGGTTCTCCTCATTTATTTTGGGCGTGACGGAAAGCCGGATGCCGACCGAACGGTACTGGATGTTCTGGGAGGTGACGCCGGATTGCGTGGTTGTGATGGTGGAGATCGGTATTTCGTTGGTGATGTCGATGGAGGCGGCTTTGTTATTGGAGGTCATCAGGATTGGGCTGGCCTTGATGTCGAGTTTCGATTTGGCGGCCAGCGAATGCAGAAGCCCCATGACATTGCTGTTATCCCGCGCGAAGACCGACAACCCCTGCGCGTTGCCTATCGGGTTGAACGCGGTGTTGCCCAGATTGGTGGCGACGCTGGTGGCCCCCGCAGGGGTGAGCCCGCCGAGGTTGTTGGCCGCCGAGACGCTGGAACTGCCGTTGGCGGAATTCAGGGCCCACTCGATACCGAACTCAAGGCTGTCGGAAAGCTGAATTTCGGCGATGAGCACTTCTATCAGAACCTGTTGCGGCATCTGGTCCAGCCGCTTCAGGGTTTCGGAGATGATCTGGAAATTGCGCTCGGCCGTGCGGATGATGATGGAATTGGTGTCCGGATGGTGCAGTATCAGCACCGGACCTTCCACCAGGGCCGATCCGGTCGTCGCCGCATCGGCCGCCACCACGGGGGTCTTGGCTGGGGGCGTCCCCTTCTTTTTGTCATCCATGGTCTTTTTGTCTTCCACGTAAAGCTGGCGCAGGATGGCGGCGAGGTTTTCCGCATCGCCGTGCTGTACATGGTAAATATGGGTGGTCACTTCGGCGCTTCCTATGGAGCCGGTGTCGAGCTTATCCAGCCAATCCTTGATGCCGGGATAGAGATTGGGAAACGGGTTCACCATCAGAATGCTGTTGAGCCGGTCAAGCGGCAGGAAAACGATGCCTTGGGCCGGCGCGGGTTTTACATACCCCATGCTGGCGTAAATGGCCGATAACTCCTGCGCGACATCGCCGGCGAGGGCGTTTTTCATCTCGAAGAGCTTTACCTGCATGGAATCCAGCGTATCGATATCGATGGCCCGTGACAGGTTTTCGATTTCCGGCAGTTTGGTGCCGCGCTCGACCACCAGCAGCATATTCTGCCGCTGGATCAGGGTGGCGCTTGCGTCTTTGGAGAGGAGCGGTTTTATCAGCTCGAGGATCTGGTCGGCCCCCACGTAGTTGAAGGTGAGTATCTGGATGGCGTAGCGGTCGCGCGCGGTGAATTCGTTGGGGGCGGGATCCTTGTACACCTGCAACGGCTCCTTGATGGCGGCGCTGGCGGGAAGGAACCGCCAATAGTTGCCGATCTTCACGCGGGTGATGCCGTTGAGGATCAGCAACTGGTCCAAAAGGTCAAGGGCACTGGCGACCGGTATTTTATTGAGCGTGCGGATGGTGACAAATCCCTTGATATCCTGCTCGATAATGTAGTTCATGTTGAGCAATTCGCAGATGTTTTTGATCACTTCGCGTATCGGGGCCGATTCAAAATTGAGGGCCATGGATTGCCCGGCCTCGGCCGGTTTCCGTGCGTCGGTCACGGGCGTAATGGCAGCGCCGCTTTCCCGTTCAATCTTTTGGCGGGAAATGCCGGGGGTGGCCCCCGGGGGCGGAGCCGGAAGGGGAGCGGCTTGTTGCAGGGTGACGGGGGGGCTGGATCGCGCGCCTGACAGGGAAAGGTTTTCCCCCTGTGCGCCATGAGGTGACAGCAAGGCCATCGCCGCGGCGATGGCCGCCGGCATCCAGTTGCGCGAAAGCCGCACCTCAATACCCCCTTTTCGCATCTGTCATCAAATTCGGGTTATCTTAACACAGAGTATCCCCGCCATCGTGAAGAATAGCGGCGTGTAAAAAAAGCGCCATGCCCCTTTCATCCCCGGCCCGCTTGCGGCTAAACTGTATCCACCATGGCTTACACAAAAGAAGGGTTGTTCGCGCGGCTTAAAAGCGGGCTGGCGAAAACCCATAACGCGCTGGTGGGAAAAATCGCCGCTATCACCGGCAGGATGCATCTTGACGAAGAATTGCTGGAAGAGCTGGAATACGCGCTCATCGCCGCCGATACCGGTATGCCGACCACCATGGAACTGATCGATCAGTTGAAGGTTGCGGTGAAAAGGAAGGAGTTGAC
>JAKAGL010000214.1 GCA_021815535.1 bacterium | reverse complement strand
GTTCGTCGGCGGCGCGGTCATCACCACTGGCGGCAACCTCAAAGCGCGCCACGTCATCCACGCCGTGGGGCCGCGCATGGGCGAAGGCAACGAAGATGAAAAACTGAAAAACGCCACGCTTAGTTCCCTGAAGGTGGCGGATGAAAACGGCCTTGCCAGCATCGCCTTCCCCGCCATCAGCGCCGGCATTTTTGGTTTCCCAATAGACCGGTGCGCCGAGATCATGCTGAACACCGCAAGGGACTATCTGCAAAAGGAAAAAACCGGACTGCGGCTGGTCACCTTCTGCCTGTACGGTCCGCAAGCGGAGGCGGTTTTTACCGAAACGCTTGGACGGTTGGACGCGCGGGGAAACAAGGGGGCATGACAGAGCGGGGACGCGAAGCGGCGTTTGTGGCGCTGGTGACGCTGGGCGCGTTTTTGATGCGCTACTGGCATCTCGCTTCCTTTGGATGGATGGCCGACGGCAAGATGCTGCTGGCAGGAATGCGGACCACCACCTACTCCCTCCTCCATTTTTCCGATGCCGATGTCTATGGCAGGCTGGCGCGCGATCTGCTGGAGGGCCGGGGGATAGGCATGCCGTTCACGCCGCCGGGGATCACCTTTCTGCTGGCCGCCATCTATAAACTTTTTGGATACGACTTTTTCACCGCCAAGACCGTCTACGCCGCGATGGGGGCGCTGGCGGTCCCCGCCCTGTATTTCACCGGGCGCGAACTTTTGGGAAGAACCGCGGCCCGCACCGGCATCATTCTCTGCGCCGCGTCGTTCACGCTTATTTTCATTGCCGGCGGCCTGAACACGGAGGACGTTTATCTTTTCGTCATGGCGTGGGCCGTGGCCCTTTTCACGGCGCTGTACCGGGAAAAATATTTCGCCGCCGCATGGCCGGCCGCCGCCGCATTCACATTCGGCATCGTGGCCGGGGCCGCCCTCCTGACCCGTTCGGAATTCGCGCTGGTACTGCTGGGATTCTTGGCTCTCGGCGTGGCCCGTCCCGGCTGGCCTCTGGTGAAAAAAATGCGGATCGCCGCTGCAACCGCCGCCGGCATCGCACTGCTTGTCCTGCCGTGGACGGCGCGCAACTACTTCTATTTGACGGAATTCAACAAACAACTGGCCGAAGTGAAACTGCCGGTCATCGTGCCGGTGGCGATGAACGGTCCGTTCAATTTCCTGGAAGGGCACAACCCCCGCGCCAACGGCACATATAGCCCGGCTGTTACGCAATCTCAGTTGGAGTACGGCTACTTTGTGAATCTGGACTACCACAACCCGGATCACCTGCGGATGGTGCGCGACGGTTATGCCATCGGCTGGCGCTACCTACTGGAACACCCCGCGCACGAACTTGCCTTACTGCCGGTAAAACTTTCGGTCTTTATCAACGGATTCGCCAACGGGGTATTGCCGAGCAACCTCCCCTTCGGCCTGACCGGCACGGTGGAGAGCGCCGCGGACAGCTTTGTATCCGGCTCCAACTTGGCTTTGTGGGCCGGAATGCCGCTGGCATTTATCGGCGTTTTCACCCTTTGGCGGCGGCGGGAAGCTGGATATGAACGGTGGATAATCGTTTTGCCGCTGGCGGCAACATTCGCCACAATAATGATTTTTTACGGACTGAGCCGGATGGTTTTCCCCGCCCTCCCCTTTTACTACCTGCTGATGGCGGCGGGCATTGAATGCCTCTGGCGCGCATCCGGTATACGCCCTCCCGCGTGGACGGAAGCGGCATTTTTTGGGCTGGTTGTGTTACTGATAGCCGGGGGATGGATGCAATCGCGTGGAATGACCGTGGTGTCAAAAATACCGGCGGGGAATTTGGGCAGATACCGCATCGAACCGCTCCGCACGGAAGATTGGGCCGGTAAAAATAATTAAAGCCGCCCTTTACGGTTCCGATACGTGAATCATGCGGGCAACAATTCAAAAAAAGCCGTAACAGGCGTCCGGTGTAACACGCCAAAACGTGCATAATGCCACGCGGGTTCAACCCCGGATACCCGCACTTTGCGGCGATCCCGTTAAAAAGGAAAGCTTTGATATTGGGGAAGAATTTGATAAATTGAAAGTTGTAACATTAACGGAACAATACCGAGGAGAAGTGTCCGTGCAACTTATTGACCAGCTATTAAAATCCAGCGAAGACGAGAACCCAAACGTCCGCCGGGCCGTAGCCATGGCGCTGGGCGAGCTGGGAAATACCACCGCGAAAGTTGCGCTGGCAAAACTCCTCAAGGACAAGGAACCACTGGTGAAAGAAGCCGCCATTTACGCGCTGGGAAAACTGAACGTGGTGGAAGCGGCCGATTTGCTGGCAAAGCTGTTGGGCGACGACGGGGATCCGCGCAAGGCCATTCTGGTGGGAGTTTCGCTCAAAGGGGATGAGGATGACAAACCCGCCACCACCGGCGCGGGAGCGCTGGCGGGCGGCCAAAAGAGAGATGCGCAAACCCCATGGCGGGTGCGCAAAGCGGCCGCGCTGGTGCTGTGCAAACTGAAACCCGAAATTGCCGTGCACCCGCTGGTGCAAATGCTGGGCATGGAGAACGATCAGGCGCGCATCGCCGCGCTGACGGGCCTAGGCAATATGGAAGCCGATATCGCGGGGCCCAACGTGATGGAACTGCTTAAGGTGGAATCGTGGGAGGTGCGCAAAGCGGCTGCGCAGGCGCTGGGAAAAATGAAATACGCCGCCGCCGTGCCGGCCCTGCTGGGGCTGATGGCCGACAGCCGGTTCGCCGTGCGGGTGGAAGCGGTGATCGCCCTGAACCATATCAAATCCGATGACACCATCGGCCCGTTGATGAAAACGCTTGCAGAGGATGACACCCCTGATGTGCGGCGGACTGTCGCCATCGCATTGGGAAACTTCAAGAACGAAACTCCCGTGCCCGCACTGGCAAAGGCGGCGCAAAAGGACGAAGCGTGGCAAGTACGCAAAGCCGCGGTGTTTTCGCTGGGAAACATCCGCTCGGCGGCCTGCCTGCCGCTGGTGATGGAAGCCCTGGTTGACGTCCACGAGGAAGTGCGCGCCGCGGCCGGCACGGTTTATCCCCGCCTGGTATCATTGTTGGGCGAACATTCGGCAGAATAAAAAAAATATGAGTGAAACAGCAAAGACCGCGGAACAGAAACTGGCCATGCAAGGGGACCTCATCAACATGATGGTCCACGACCTCAAAGGGCCGCTGATGGAGGTCATTTACAATCTCGATCTCATCAACAACAGCGAACACCTTGACGAGAATGAAAAGGAGTTCGTTCAAACCGCCATGGAAGGATGCACCGGGCTGTACGACATGGTGCAGGACATGCTGAATATCGGCCGGATGGAATCCGGCATGATGAATCTGGAAAAAACCCAGTTCAACCTCTGCGACGTGGTGAAAGCCGAACTGGATAAAGTGCGGCGGCAGGCCCAGGACAACCGCGTGGCTATCGAGCTGAAGTCGCCCGCGGAACTGACAGTCAATGCCGACCAGAAACTCATCGCCCGCGTTGCGGCGAACATGATCTCCAACGGGCTGAAATACTCGCCTCCCGGCACGCCCCTTAAAGTCTCCGTTTCCGACGGCGGCACGGCGGCTATCGTGGTGATAAAAGACCAGGGGCCGGGCGTACCGGTGGAATACCGGGATTCGATCTTCGAGAAATATGTGCAGGTTGAGCTCCGCACCCACCGGCGTCAGGGTTCCACCGGGCTGGGCCTGCCTTTCTGCAAAATGGCGATCGAAGCGCACGGCGGCAAAGTGGGGCTGAACAGCCCCGAACGCGGCTCTGAATTCTATTTTGCCCTTCCAAAAAATGTCTAAAGTCGATAATCCAAAATCGGCGATGCGGTTTCTTGTCGTCGATGACATGGCGAACATGCGCAAGACGCTCCGCGGCATGCTCAAAATGCTTGGCTACGATCACGTGACGGAAGCCGATGACGGCGACTCCGCCCTCACCCGCCTCAAACAGGGACAAAGCGATTTCGTCATCGCCGACTGGAATATGCCCCGGATGCCCGGCGTTGAGCTTCTGCGGGAGATCCGCGACGAACCGATGCTGCGCGACATCCCGTTCATCATGATAACCGCCGAAGTGGACGACGGACAGATCGTGCGCGCCGCCGAGGAGGACGTGGATGGATATATCATCAAGCCCTTCGTGGCAGACGTGCTGGGCCGCAAGATCACCTCGGTGATGGACAAAAAGGCCAACCCCTCGCAGATGGAGATCTACCTGAAGGTGGGATATGCCTACATGGAGAACGGCATGTTGAATGAAGCGATGCGCGAATTCGAACATGCGCGCGAGCTCAATCCGAAAAGCGCGCGCATACCGCTTGCCATGGCCCAGATATATGAAGCGATGGGGGACCACCGCAAGGCTGAAGAACTGTTCAACGTTTCCATATCCCACAATCCCCGCTTCGTGAAAGGGTTCCACACGCTCGCCGATTTCCAGATACGCAGGGGAAACGATGAAGGCGCCCTAAAAGCGCTGCAAGCCGCCACCGCGCTGA
>JAKAGL010000213.1 GCA_021815535.1 bacterium | reverse complement strand
TTCCTGGAAGCGGACAACACGTCCTTCTTTATCCGTGACCACGATGCCGTATTCCACGGGGTTCTTTACGCGGGTGAGCACCAACGTGGCTATGCTGTTCTTCGCCTTGTGAAACCGCAGCGCCTTGCCGAGATCGAAATCGACAATGGCGTCGCCGCTCACCACGATGAACGGCCCTTTGATCATTTTTTCGGCCAGTTTCACGCTGCCGGCGGTTCCCAGCGGTTCATCTTCTATGGAATATTTGATATCGCAGTTCAACTCGGCGCCGTCCATGAAGTACCGCTGAATGTCCAGCGGCCTGAAATGGAGGGTGAAAATGAACTCTTTGAAACCGTACCGCTTGAGGTAGTTGATCATGTGTTCGGCAAGCGGCTTGTTAAGCGCGTGCACCATCGGCTTCGGAGTACGCTCCGTGAGGGGCTTAAGGCGGGAACCTTGCCCGCCAGCCATAATGACTGCTTTCATGGAGTTCTTCCTTCCTTTTTAATCCGCAACGGGATAGTTTTTGTTGATAAGCGGGCGCAGCAACAGGTGGTAAAGGGCATCCACGTAGCGCAGCCGCATATCTTTTTTATCGGGGTGCATGCTGTTCCAAAACATGTTGATGGCCGCCACGCGCGACAGTTTTTCGGCGTGCAGCGACCACCGGTACCGGCTGGCTACCCGGTGATAGCCTCCTGCCTGTATTTTTTCCCACAACGCCCGGTCGGTAATGAGGGAGAGCAGCGCTTTTTCAGTTTCGGAAAAATTGGTCGGGTCAATGTGCATGCCGGATACATTGTGCTCGATGATCTCAAGCGGGCCGCCGAACCGCGTGGCCGCCACCGGCAATCCGCACGCCATTGCCTCGATCACCGTTAGCCCGAAACCCTCAAAGAGCGCCGGTTGGGCAAATACGCCGCCACGGTCGGCTATAAGCCGGTACATCTCCGGCACCCGGTGTTGCCCCGCCTCCGAAGGCAGCCAGCGGATGTGCGGCCGCAGGTTGAAGTGGTCGATAAGCTCGTAGAGGCGGCAGATCTGCGCCCGTTCTTCGATATCGCTGGATTGATGCTCGTGCAGGAATCCCGATACGATAATGAGATTGGCGGATCGTTTCAATGCCTCGCTCTGCGCGAACATTTCCACCAGGCCGGAGAGGTTTTTGATCTTGTCCATGCGGGCAAGCGAAAAAATGGCCGGCTTGCCCGGATCGGCAAATTCCCCCACGCATTCAAAACCGGCGTGCGCGCCGAAGAGAATGTCCTCGGCCTCGGCGGCGTGTCCTTTGTTCCTTTTCTTGCGCTTGTCGGCGGGAAAAAATTTTTCCTCGTTCACCCCGGGGCCGATGATCTCAAACCGCGAGGAGAAAATGCTGAGACCCTGCACCACGCGGTAACAGGCCGGCAGGGTGAAGTGGGCGTAGCTTTCATATTGCCCCATGTCGTATTGCGTGCCGCCGTATTCCTGGTAGCTGCTCGCCACCACAAAATCGGGAGAATTGAAGTTGAGCACATCGGCCAGAAAATGCGCCGAAAAATTGTAGTCGTTTTCCAGTTCGCGCCAATAGAGGTCGGAATAGAGGTACTTGGTCTTCTCCAGCGCGTGGCCGATATGCCCGGTCGTCACGTGCCATTCACGTCCCAGCAGGTTCGCCACCACGCCGCCATCGGTGTAATTGCCGATTATCAGGTCCGGTACGGCTCCCAGTTCCAGGATGAGTTCCTTTGCCGATTCGCTTGCATACCGGTGCAAATAGGGCCATATCTTGAAACGGGATACCCAGTTCTGGGCCACGCCGCCGTCCGGTTCGTGGAAGGGGACGCGCACTATCCAGCAGTTCTTGCTCCCGTTCACTTTTTCCCGTTTTTCGTGGCAGGTGGTTCCCTCCGCATTCGGAATGAGGCGGGTAAGGATGACGATCTTGGGAGAGTACGGCATTCCGGCGTTGGCCCACTGCGCTTCGAGATACTCTTCCAGCGCGCGCGCCTGATCCAGCACATACACCACTTGACCGCCGGTATCCGGCCGCCCCAACGCGTTGCTCTGCGCGAACCATCCGTGCGGGCTTACCAGCACGACGCTGCGTATCAGCGGGATCGCGCCGAAAAAACGGCGTATGTGATTGGCGTTCGGCTCCACCAGCAGGTCTTCCAGCATCCGCAGGGTGCGGACCGACTTCCCGACGGTTTTTCCCCACCCGCCCGAAAGCGACTGCATGTTCAGCTGGGAAATGTGGTCGGCGATATCATCCTGGGGATTCTCTTTTGCGAGCGTGGCGATGGCGTTGCGCACCCTCTTCAGCATGCCCGCGGGTTTCGCCCCGGTGGTGAAATAGAGTTTGCTGGTTCCAACTACGATGCTGGAAAGGAAGTGCGCCACCATCTCCGCCAGCTGTTCCGGTCTCTCATAAAAATCGCGTTCGAGGAACCGGCTTTTCTGTTCAAGCCCCTTCCCGATAAGTTCCGGTATGCCTTCCTCGTATCCCGGCACCTGGAACGGGGAAAAATCGATTTCCAGCCGGAACTCTTCGGGAACCGGATTGTTGAGGACAATCGATTCGCGTATGGAAAGATAATGAGGCACGGAGATCTTTTCCACGCGCGGCCCGTCGGACGTTATGCGGTAGATCATGAAAATGCCGATGGAAGGACGCACCGTAAAAAAGGTGTCGGCGCCGTGAAAGAAAATCTCCTCGGTCATCCGCAGATGTTTTTCGAACTGATCGTTGTACGTTTCTTTGTGTTCAACCGTGAAACGGCGGTAGTTGGGTAAAAATTCGCTGCGAAGGTACGATTCTTTTCCCTGGGCGCGGAGAAACGTGATGAAAGCGTCGACCACCGGTTTTTCAAGGCCGCACCAATCAAAAAAGGGGATGAGGGTTCCGTTTTGGCCCGCGGTTGAAAAAAGAGAACCCATTTTTCCTCCCTGGCGTGACCGGCGGAAAACCGCCGGACAAAATTGAACGTTCAACAAGCGGAGCGCAAAATTTACGCCCGGCGTTGCCCGATATTTGTCGGGGCTGGCGGTACTGTCGTACCGTCGTTATTTATGATTTGAAACCGGTGTTGTGGTTGGCTTCGATCTACTCTTTCGTAATTGTACCACAGTTGAAGCTGGTCCGGTTACCGTAGTGCATATTCTTCCGGCATTTTTCCGCCAAGCGAGGTGAGCAGGCGTGAACAGAATGTTCTTGTGTGGCGCGGAAACTCTCGTCCGCGTTGCACCTGCAAAGGCGCAAGCGGTATTAATTCCCAAGTATAAATATGGCGCGTCCTGCCGGACGCGCCACGGGTAAAAGCGCCCGTGGGGCCCGGCTTGCTTTTGCACATCGGCACGCGGTGCCTCGTGTAAAAAATACGGAACACCCGCTATGCGGCTGTCCGGTTTTTTGAATCCCGTTTGGTTGGGCAGATTTTTTACGTGAATGCAATTTTAGTGGTTGAGGGGAATAAGGCTTTAGTGGTGACCTCGGCGGGATTCGAACCCACGGCCCCCGGATTAGGAATCCGATGCTCTATCCAACTGAGCTACGAGGTCAACAAAGATGCAAGAAATAGAGGATAATCAATCAACCCCCTAAAAACAAGGGGTTGAAATGGATCCGCCGTCCGCGTCCTTGAAAAGCCGCAAGTTAGCCTATGTGGGGTCACATGCACCGGCTCTAATTGCTTGTACAACTTGTAACAGCTATGCTACTTTTAACAACTGGCATGACGAATAACAGTGCTTAATATATAGAGGTAAAACCGTGAGCCAATTTCAAAAAAACCTGGCCTTGTGGCTGGTTGTCCTTTTGTTCATGATTGCGCTTTTCAACATCTTCAGCAAACAGGCCACGACGCCGCACACCGAAATCATTTACAGCGAATTCACCGACGCCCTTCAGAAAGGCGACGTTGAAGAGGTGAAAATACAGGGGCATTCCATCAAAGGGAAGTTCAAGAACGGCAAAGCGTTTGACACGTTCTCGCCTGATGACACGCAGCTCCTCGAGATGATGCGCGGGCAGAAGGTGAAGATCACCGTGTTGCCGCCCGAGCAGGCGAGCTGGTGGATGAACATCCTCGTGTCGTGGTTCCCGATGCTGTTGCTCATCGTTATCTGGATATTCTTCATGCGCCAGATGCAGGCGGGCGGCACCAAAGCGCTCAGCTTCGGCAAGAGCCGCGCCAAGCTGCTGAATGAAGGGAAACAGAAAGTCACTTTCAAGGATGTGGCGGGCGTTGAGGAATCGAAAGAGGAATTGGTCGAGATCATCGAGTTTCTCAAGAACCCCGGCAAGTTCCAAAAGCTCGGCGGCAAACTCCCCAAAGGCGTTTTGCTGGTCGGCCCCCCGGGAACCGGCAAAACGCTGATGGCCCGCGCAGTGGCGGGCGAGGCGGACGTGCCGTTCTTCTCCATTTCCGGTTCCGATTTCGTGGAGATGTTCGTCGGCGTGGGCGCTTCGCGCGTGCGCGATCTTTTTGAACAGGGCAAGAAAAACGCCCCCTGCATCATCTTTGTGGACGAGATCGACGCGGTCGGGCGTCATCGCGGCGCGGGCCT
>JAKAGL010000212.1 GCA_021815535.1 bacterium | reverse complement strand
CCCCCAATTTCATCTCGGCATTCTGGTTCGTGCTGATGATCTTTACCTGGCTGGCGTTCGCCCCCACACAGGCAGGCGGATTGGCATCCTACATCATCATCATCGGCAACAGCGAAACATGGTTTGATGGAACGTGGATGGTCACGCCGCGCGGATACAAGGGAAAACGCTTTTGATACTGCTTTTCGGCGGCACCAGCGAAACGGCAGGACTCGCGGCGGCGCTTGCCGGCGCCGGGTGGCGCACGTTGGTTTCCACCGCCACCGACAATGAACTGGATGTGGGAAATAATCCTTTGATCGAAAGAAGGTCGGGCCGCATGGCGAAAGATGACATGGCGGCGCTGGCGCGGGAACGGGGGGTGACGGTCATCGTTGATGCAACGCACCCGTACGCGGCCGAGGCAAAGATCACCATCGCCGCCGTGGCCCGCGATGCCGGGTTGCCGCTGGTTTCGTTTCTCCGCGCGGGCAACGCGTACGACTACGAACGGATCCATTACGTCAAAGACCACGACGAGGCGGCGGTTGCGGCATTTTCTTTTGGCAAGCCGGTGTTGTTGACCACCGGATCGCGCAATCTGCTTCCCTATGCGCGGGAGCGCGCCAAGAACGGCATCCGGCTTGTCGCGCGGGTACTGCCGCATCCCGAATCGTCGGCGGCATGCCACGCGGCGGGGCTGGCCGACGGCGAAGTCATCACCGGGCGCGGCCCTTTTACCGTAGAAGAGAATGTCGCGGTTATCCGGAAATACGGCATCGGCGCGCTGGTCACCAAAGAAAGCGGCGATGCGGGGGGCGTGCCCGAAAAAGTCGAAGCGGCGCGGCGCGAAGGGTGCCATGTGGTCATCATCGACCGCCCGGAACAATCAGTAAAAAATGCCTGCGGCACGGCGGACGATGTGGTCGCCGCCGTCCGTCATATCATCTGCAACGGCAATGGCTGATAGAACGGCGCGCTGCCTGGCGGTGTTCGGCACCGGTTCGGATGTGGGGAAAAGCGTCACCGCCGCCGCGCTCTGCCGCATCTTCAGCGACAGCGGCATATCGACGGCCCCGTACAAGGCGCAGAATATGTCAAACAACTCGTGCGTCACCGCCGAAGGGGGCGAGATAGGGCGCGCACAGGCGGTGCAGGCCGAGTGCGCGCGGCTGGAACCGAGCGTCCATATGAACCCGTTGCTGTTGAAACCGTCCGGCAACGGCGTATCGCAGGTGGTGTTGCGCGGCAAGGCGGTGGGAAGCGCGGCGTCGGCCGATTTCCGCCATTTTCGCGCCCGCTATTTCGATGAGACGGCGGCGAGCCTGAACCGTCTGCGCGCCGCGCATGAAATGGTCGTCATCGAAGGGGCCGGGTCGTGCGCTGAGGTGAATCTGCGCGGATGGGATATCGCCAACTTCCGCACCGCGATGGCGGGCGACGCCGCTGTCATACTGGTGGCGGATATAGAACGCGGCGGCGTGTTTGCGCAGGTCATCGGTACGCTGGCCCTGCTGGAGGAAGAAGAGCGGGCGCTGGTGAAGGGGATCATCATCAACCGGTTCCGCGGCGACGCGGCGCTTTTTGAGGATGGCCGGAAATTCATAGAAGGAAAAACGGGACTGCCGGTGCTGGGCGTGGTGCCGTTCGATCCCGCGCTTGATATTGATGCCGAAGACAGCCTTTCGCTGGATGCGTCGGTGGCGCATGGCTTCCATCCCGTGAACCACAAAGTCAATATTGCCGCGGTGCGTCTGCCGCATGTTTCCAATTTTACCGATGCCGCGCCGCTGTTGCGCCACCCGTCGGTGAACCTTGCCTGGCTGCACAGCCGCGCACCGCTGGACGGCGTTGACCTGCTGATCCTGCCCGGCAGCAAGAACGTGCGGGCCGACCTGCGCTGGCTGGCGGAATCCGGCTGGCGCGATAACATTCTCGGCTACGCCAAACGGGGCGGCCGCATCATGGGCATTTGCGGCGGCTACCAGATGCTCGGCACGGCGGTGGACGACCCGCACGGGGTGGAGGAAGCGCCGGGGAGCACGCCGGGGCTGGGCCTTCTTGATGTGCGTACCGTGATGGCGCATGAAAAACGGTTGGCGCGGGTCCGCGCGCAATGGCTTGCCACCAGCAGTGCGCTTGCCGGGTACGAGATACACATGGGGGTGACGGAGTTGGGAAAAAACATCCAGCCGCTGATCTCCATTGAAGAGAAAGGAAAAACGCATCCCGATGGCGCGGTTTCGGCGGACGGAAAGATCATGGGAACCTATTTGCACGGCCTGTTCGACGAACCGGCATTTCTTGACGACTTTTTAAAAGGGTTTGGCAAGGGCAACGGGGGGGGGGAAACCCCCTCGGCGGCAGTGCACAAGGAAATGCAGTATGACCGGCTGGCGGCGCATTTTTCGCGCCACCTCAACCTGAAACTTCTCTTTGATATTGCCGGATTCGGCGGAAGGGAGCGGCGCAATGACTGACGGCGGCGAACGGGGATTGACGGTGATCTTCACCGGCAACGGCAAAGGAAAGACCTCGGCGGCGATGGGGGTGGTCTTCCGCGCGCTGGGGCACGGCTACCGCTGCATGGTCATCCAGTTCATCAAAGCCAACCGCGAGACCGGCGAGCTAAAGATGGCGGAGCGGCTGGCCCCGCAACTGGAATTTGTGCAGACCGGCAAGGGCTTTACCTGGCTGAAGGAACACTCAGCCGAAGAACACCGGCTGGCCGCGCAGGAGGGGGTGGCTCTGGCGAAAGCCGCGGTTGCGAAAGGGGAATGCAAGGTGTTGCTCCTGGACGAGATACTGTATGCACTCGGCAAAAACCTTGTTTCGTCCGACGATATCAAGGGGCTTATCGCCGCGAAACCGGCCGCGATGCACCTCATTCTCACGGGGCGCGGCGCCACGCCGGAACTGATAGCGCTGGCCGATATGGTAAGCGAGATCGGATCGGTCAAGCATCCGTATGAGGCGGGCATCCCGGCCCAAAAGGGGCTCGATTTCTGATTTGGCTCCGCCCGGCCCGTTTCCGCCCCGGCATTGAACGGAGGGGCGAAAGATGTATAATCCGTGCATATAGAGGTAGATCGGTATTATTACTCCGGGAAAAATAATTATGGCAAATACGGTAAAAAACAAACTGTTTGTTCATACCCATCATATTGGCAGCCATTTCACCAATGGGCTTACGCCGATCGCCTCGCTTCTGGTCACGCTTTATTTCATCACCGGCGACCGGGATTTCGAACGTGCCTCTTTTTATTGCATCGTGTTGGCCATGGTCGCCATTCCGCCGGTATTTTTTAGCGGTTTCCTCGATTGGCTCACCCGGTTCCAGGGGCGTCCGACCCATATATTCAATCATAAGCGTCTGTTCGGCGTACTTTTTATGCTAGTATCGATATTGTTGGTTGTGTGGCGCATTATGCGGCCCGACGTGGCCACCGAGGCAAGCACTCTGCGGTATATCTACCTTGCGATGATATACGTCGACACCGGATTTGCCACGTATTTGGGTTATTTAGGAGGCAAGTTCATCTGATGCGGACACGGGAACGCAAAGACCTGGAGAGGAAGATCGAAGCGCTGGTGATCGCCATCCCGCGCGAATCGGAATCGTATGATTTTTACATGAAGCTGGCGGCGGAATATCCCGACGAAGCTTCGAAAGAGATGTTCACCTTCCTTGCCAATCAGGAGCAAATGCATCAGGAGGCGTTGGAGCGGATACTCGCCAATCTTGAGGAAAAACTGTCCAAGCTGGCACGGTAGCAGCGGCACGAGGAAAGGGTTACTTATGGCTAAATGGGTATGCAATATATGCGGATACGTGTATGATCCCGCCGTCGGCGATCCGGATGGCGGTATCGCCCCGGGCACATCGTTCGAGGATATTCCGGAGGATTGGGTTTGTCCCGCCTGCGGCGTGGGCAAAAAAGACTTCAGCAAAGCCGACTGATACCCGGTGCGTTCAGGCAAGTCCCATAAACCAACGGAAGAAAAAGAGTGACAACCGCCCCGGAACAGGTGGACAGAAAGAAACTGTCCATTCTCGTCGTCGACGATTTTCCCAACATGCGCCGGACGATCAAGAACATGCTTCACTCGCTGGGGTATACGAAACTCACCGATGCCGGGGACGGCGATGAGGCCATCGAGACCATCGACCGGCTTTACCACACTCCCAGCCGGGTGCAGTTCGTCGTTCTCGACTGGAACATGCCGCGTGTGCACGGCATCGACGTGCTGCGTTTCATCCGGAGCAGCCCCCATCACATGCTCAACGTAATGGTGTTGATGGTCACGGCCGAAAACTGGGCCGAGGAGATCATCGAGGCGGCCGAAGATAACGTGGACGGCTACATCATCAAGCCGTTCGTTGCCAAAACGCTCGAGCAGAAGATCAGCCAGATCCTGGACAAGCATTTCAAACCGACCAAGCTGGAGCGGATATTCCGCGACGGTATTGTCCTGATGAACAAGAAAGAATTTTCGCAGGCCAAAGCGAAGTTTGAGGAACTGCTGACGGTTAATCCCAACAGCCCCCGCT
>JAKAGL010000016.1 GCA_021815535.1 bacterium | reverse complement strand
GTGTGGAAACGAACAGTGCGAACCGGTCTGCCCGGTCTTTGCCACGTACCATAACCCGGAAGGGTTGAACGCGATGGTTTACAACCGTTGCATCGGCGTGCGGTTCTGCGGCAACAACTGCCCCTATGGCGTACGGAAGTTCAACTGGTTTAACCCCACGTGGGAAAAACCGCTGGAGCAACAGCTGAATCCGGATCTGTCGGTACGCGATAAAGGGGTCATGGAGAAAGGCACCTTCTGCATGCAACGCATCCGCCGGGCCAAAGACCGGGCCAAAGACGAAGGCCGCCCCGTGAAGGATGGCGAAGTTGTCACCGCGTGCGGCCAATCGTGTCCCACTGGCGCGATAGTGTTCGGCAACCTGAATGATCCCGAAAGCCGGGTGGCGAAGCTGGCGGCAAGCAAACGCCGCTTCCGCCTGTTGGAGGAGCATGGAACGGATCCTTCGGTAATCTACCTTAAAGGAGGGGGCTAATTGGCGCACGACAAAGAGATGCCGGATAACCACTCTTTACCGAGTTTTGAAGAACTGCGCGAGACAGCCGCCGAAAAGGGGCTGGAATCGGCCGGCGAGATAGACCTTTCGATGCCGGAGGTGTGGCTTAACCAGTATTCGTTAAGCCCGATGTTTTACACCACCCGCGCCTATTTTATTTTTACGCTGGCGCTTTCCTCCGTTGTTGCGTGGGGGTTGGCCGCATGGATCTACCAGATCTTTACCGGTATGGGGGTAACGGGCTTGCGGCCCCCCATATTCTGGGGGCTTTATATCTCCTCGTTCGTATTCTGGGTGGGCCTCAGCCATTCCGGCACCATCGTTTCCAGCCTGCTGCGGCTGGCGAAAGCGAACTGGCGCAGGCCGATACTCCGCGGGGCCGAAGCGATGACGGCATTTTCCCTGATGGTTGCGGGGATGTTTCCGCTCATACACGTCGGGCGGATCTGGAGGATCTATTACATGTTCCCCCTGCCAAACCAGCGGGAACTGTGGCCGAATTTCCGCAGCCCCCTGGCGTGGGACATGCTTGCGATCTCGGTGTACCTGTCCGCTTCCATGATTTTCCTTTATGTGGGGCTGCTGCCGGACATCGCGCTGGCGCGCGATCTGTGTCCGCCGAAATTCTGGAAGAAAAAATACCTCACGGTGCTTGCGCTGGGTTGGCGGGGGGCCCACCGGCAATGGCATGTGTACGAAAAGGCATCCATGTTCCTCGCGGTGTTTGTGCTGCTTATCGCGCCATCGGTCCACACGATCGTTTCATGGGATTTTGCCATGAGCATCACCCCCGGCTGGCATACCACCATCTTCGGGCCGTATTTCGTGGTCGGGGCCATTTACTCCGGCGTAGCGGGGGTCATCACGCTTATGATCATTTTGCGGTGGCTGTTCGAGCTTGAGGATATTATCCGCATCATGCACTTGGCCAATCTTGCCAAACTTGAGCTGGTGATGGCGCTTACCTGGAGCTATTTCTATTTTGTCGAGTTCATAACCGCCTGGTATGCGCACAACCCGATAGAATTCCGCATCTGGGAATACCAGTGGGAGAGGTTTCCGCACCTTCTCATCATCATGCTGGGGGGAACGGTGTTCGCCATTATCGGGCTTTCGTTCAATAAGGTAAGGACGAGTCCCGCTTGGCTATTGGGCATAACCATTCTCATCAACATCGGTATGTTCATAGAGCGGTATCTTATTGTCGTGCCGGTGCTTACCCACCGCGACAACGCCTATACCTGGACCGATTACGTGCCCTCGTGGGTAGAGATCTCCATCGGGGCCGGGGCGCTCGCCTACTTTTTCCTGCTGTACGCGATATTTGCCAAACTCCTGCCGGTGGTTACGGTGGCCGATATCCGCGAGGGCAAGCTGGTGACCGGCCGCCTAAGGATCGGAAACACGATGGTATCCGTTCATGCCGATGTGGAGGAACGCCGATGAGCATCACCGTTCTCGGCCTTTTCGAACATGTTGATGAATTGGCGACGACGGTGCGGCCGCTGGAGGAAATGCGGGTCACCCAGGAAGACATCAAGCTTCTTTCCGTCGCTCCATACCCGGACGGCACGCTGTATCACGACCGTTTCGAATTTCCGATGTGGAGGAATGCCCTTATCGGCGGGGTCATAGGATTCATCGCCGCGTTGGCGCTTGCCGGCGGCACGCAGGTGCTGATGAACCTGAATGTCGGGGGAAAGCCCCCATTCTCCGTGCCGCCGGTGGCGGTGATCTGTTACGAATTTGCCCTTCTGGGCGCGGTACTGGCGACGTTCATCAGCATGTTGTGGTGGTGCCATCTTCCCGACTGGAATGAGTTGGCGTATGACACGGAAATAAGCCGCAGCAAGATCGGCCTTCTGGTGCGGTGCCGCGATGATGAAACGGCGGATAAGGTGGAAGCGGTAATGAAAAGCCGCGGCGCAAAGAAAATAAAAAAAGGGAGAGACGACTTTTGAAAAAAGTCTTCCTCGTTATGATCCTGTTTTTCGCCGCCGGGTGCGAGAACGTTGACCGGAATATGCACGACCAGATATCGGTACGGGTGGAGAAGGCGGCCAACATTCCGGCCCCTGCCGGCGCGGTCCCGGCTCTGGGAACCAAAATGAAGAAGGATTACAGCTCGGTTGACGGGGTATCGCTTGCCCCTCCGTCCGTTCTTGGGGCGGAGGCCGTTTCGCGCGGCCAACCGCTTTACAACATTTACTGCTCGCCCTGCCACGGGCTGAATGGAAAAGCGGAAACAAAGATCGCGCAAAAAATGGATATTCCCCCGTTTGATCTTACGCGGGACGCCACCAAGGAGCTTACCGACGGCGAAATCTTCGTGAAGATCGTGGCAAGCGATACCACGATGCCAAAATACAGAAACGAGCTGGACGATAACGAGGCGTGGGACGTAACGGCGTATGTCCGGTCGCTGCAACGGAAATAAATAAACGTAAGTGGTAAGGAGAAAGGTATGAAAGGCGTTTTATTGCTGTTGTCCGCGATCCTGTTGACGGCCCATCCGGCGCGGGGGGATGAACATACCGATGCCCGGATAGGGAAACACCTTTACATTTCCTATTGCGAATTGTGCCACGGCGAAGACGGCAAAACCAAAGGCGCGCTGGCGGAAAAACTTGGCCTGAAACCGGCGGATCTGACATCAAAGACCCTGCAATCCAAAAAGGCCGCGGCATTGGCGGATATCATCTCCGGTTACGGCCGGAAAACCGGCTCCAATATGCCGCAATGGGGCACGGTGATGCCCAAACAAAACCTGCTGCACCTTGCGGCGTATATACTCTCTTTTTCATCCAACAATGCCTTGCCGAAAGGGGATGCCCGGCGCGGGATGGCATTATTCAAAAGCGCCTGCGTGGCATGTCATGGCCAGGCGGGAGACGGCAAAGGGGTGCTGGCGGGCCTCATCGGCATCAACATGGTGGATTTTACGTCCCTGCAACCCGCCTCCGCCGACGGCAAATCCCTTAAGAAAACCATTCTTGACGGGAAAGGGGCCTTCATGCCTTCGTGGAAAGGCACCCTTAACGAAAAGGAAGTGGACGACCTGACCGCCTTTATCATGAGTTTGACAAAGCGGTAATGTAGCGGCGGCAGGCGCCGCTGTTCATGGATTCACCAGCGCTCTTTGATCAGGCTGTCAGGCGGTCAACAGGCAGGCGTGAACGCTCATCCCCGCCCCATAGACCAGGCAGAGGCATCGCTCGCCGGGGGCGGCCTGCGGCAGCACTTTTTCCAGAACGAACCACACCGTTGCGGAGGACAGGTTTCCCGTCTCCGCCAGCACCGCGCGGCTGGCGGTCATCGCTTCTTCATCCAGTTTCAATGTATCGCGTACCGCGTCGATGATCCTCTGCCCGCCGGGATGCACCGCCCAGTGATGGATGTCGCCGATGGCAAGCCCTTCCTGCCGGAGCAAGCGCCCCACCAGTTCATCCGACGCGGCGGCAACCAGCGATGGAAGACGCGGCGATATCCGGTTATATAACCCGCCGTTGCGGTATTCGAAGCGCACCGCATTGCGCTCCTGGGGAAGATAGGCCGAGGCGCTGGCGCCGATGCGCGTTCCGCGCGGGCGCGCCCACAGAATTGCGGCCGCCGCCCCGTCGCCGAACAGCGCGTTCGAAACGATGAGGCTGGGATCGTTCCCCATCTGGAAAGCGGCGGTGCAAACCTCCACCGAAACGCTGAGCACCGCGCCCCCCTTCACGGCGTGGAGGATGCCGGAGGCGACTTCAATGTTGGGCACCGCCCCGCCGCAGCCGCTTCCCACCAGATCGTAGGCGCGGACAGAGCGCGGGAGGCCAAGCCGCTCGATAAGGTAGGTGGCGATGCCCGGGCAGAGATACCCGGTGCAGGTATTCACCACCACGCCGCCAAGCTCGGCGGCAGAGATGCCGGCCGCCGCCATCGCCTTCCGCGCCGCCTGCACGGAAAGCTCCACACTCCAGTGTTCAAAGCGCGCCATGCGCGTGTCGTGATCTTCGCTCAGCAGGGTGGAGGTATCGTCTAAAGCGAAGTGACGCCGACTTACGCCGGGATGATCCATCACCTTTTCCAGCGTGGCCCGCGCTTTGGCGGTCAAGGAACGGCCAAAGCGGGAGGAAAGAAACGCTTTCACTTCCGCTTGGGTAAGCGACAGGGGGGGCAGGGCGGTACCGATGCCGCCAATGCGCATCTCGATGGTGTCATTCATGTTGCGTTCCTTATCAGGGGTGAAAGCTCAATACGTTGAGCGTTCGCTTCATCATGGGGGAGTATTGCCATAGCGGTGGCCGCAGGCCAAGGAGCCCGCCAATTTTTAATAACGAATTTGCAAAACGGGGATGCCGTTCCCCGGCGATATGAAACTGTGGATTGCGCCGCGCCGCATCCTCCACCATATTCTGCATGGCCGGAAACGGGATTGCCGGCGAGCAGTAAAAGAAAGGCTCCAGCATCTCATCCGGCGTGGCGGCCAGAAGCCCCTCGGCCCGTGCTGTTTGTGCCAGCGGGGTGCCGGGATAGAGGCGGATACCGCACGTGATGTAACCCATGTCGCCGGGACGCATCGCCCCTTCGGCGAAAGCCAGCGTCTGCCGCACCGTCTCCTCCGTTTCACCGGGTCCTCCCAGCATGAAGAGCCACATGCACCGAATACCGTGCCGCGACACCGCCGCCGCCGCGGCGCGCACTTCCTTTGCGCCGTACCCTTTATCCAAACCGCGCAACACTTTGTCCGATGCGCTTTCCACCGTCACGCCGATGGCATTAAACCCCGCGCGCTCCATCTCCGTTAATAACTCGTCGTCCAGAAAAAGCGGGTTCAGTTCCAGACATTGAAACCGCGCCTGGCCGCGCAGCGGCGCAATGGCGCGGCAGACGGCGATGGCATGTTCCTTCGGAAAGTTGAACACGTCGTCGACGAACTCGAAATCGCGGAAGCCCTGCGCGATCCCTTTTTCGATGGCGCGCGCCACCTCGGCGGGACCGCGTCTCTTCACTTTTTTTCCGTTGATCGATCCGTAGGTGCAATAGGCGCAGGCAAAGCCGCAGCCGCTTTTGGTCCGGACCGGCACGCTTGCCATCGCGGCGCGGTAGCGGCCGCTGTTTATCCATCGGCCGTAATCGGGAACGATCGGGGTGTGGCTGTCTCCCGCGGTGGAGCCGGGCAACACCGCCGGCGACGCCGCGCTTTGTGTGCCGTCCGCAATCCGTTGCAACAAACCGGTAAAGCCGTTCCCGGCATCGCCGGTAATGGCGAAGTCGGCCCCGCTGCGGCGCAACAATTCGCCGGGCATCACCCCCACCGCCCCGCCGCCGATGATAACGGGCGCGGAAGAAAGGCTTCGGATCTTTTGCACCATGCCGGGAAGAAAATCCACGTAAGAGGCGGGGGAAGCCATCGCGTTGTTATCGATGTTGCGCACGGAGATGCAGACGGCTTCCGGGGCTGTTCCGGCGATGGCGCGGCTGAGCGCGGCATCCGGGTTTTTTTCGAACATCAGGTCCAGCATCGTCACATGATGGCCGGCCTCCGCGGCCACTTCGGCGGCGATACATGCGCCCGCCGGCATCACCGGCAACGGCGTGCGGGCGCGGTTTGGGCTGATAAAGAGAATGTTCATTTATTTCCAGAACCTACCGGTTTCCAGCTCCTCCTTCAGATCGGCGTACAGCGCCAGTGTTTCATGGCGGAACGTATCGTCCACGTTCACATGCCGTTCCGCCGCGGTATGGCAGTGGCGGCAGGAGGCGCAGTCGGTATCGGCGCAGCGCTGTTGTTTGAAGCGGTCGATGAATCCTTCCAGCGCCGCGTTATCTATCACCACCGGCGGCGTTCCTTCCAGCGACGAGAGCATTCCCTGTTTATCGCCTATTTTCCGCAGTTTGTTCAACTTGAGCGGATTCACCGAAAGGGGCCGCAGCAGATAGCGCAAAAAGCGCGCCGCTTTGGCGGTATTCCCGATTCCGGCCTCTTTGTGGCCGTATGGCTGCACCAAATCGAGCAGATTGCCGCCGTACCTCCCTTCGGCGTACGCCTTGACGCGGAGCGCCAGCAGCCAGGTGGGGGACATCCGTTCGACGATCTTGAAGTTTTCGTACCCTATCGCCTGATAGTGTTTCAGGTCTTCAGGGCGTATCCAGCTGGCGCGGATGAAGTTCACCGGGTTCGCCAGCTTGTCGCCGGTGCAACGCACCATGCAGTAATCCACGTAGAATCCCTTGCTTTTGTGCTTGGATTGCGACGCATGCGACAACATGTTCATGTGCGTACCCGACATGGCGCAGGAGTAAAAGCAGTGGTTGTTCACCAGCAGTTGCAGATCGCAGGCGGTGGCGCGGCGCATTTCCGCCAGCAGCTCAAAGTCGCGGTTTACGGCGATGTCCTCCAGGCAGATGCAGTCCGCCCCCTCGTTTTCCCAGAATTTCGCCCGTTGCACCGTATTCACAGCGGCGAACACGCCGATGCGGGTTTGGAACGGATAGTTTTTTTTGATCATCTTGAGCAACAGCGGATGGTTCAGCGTGACCGCGTCGACGCCGATGGCCGCCAGCCAGTCCAGCAGTTTGCGGATGGCCCGTTGGCCGCCGCGGGTCGATTCCATGTTCTCCAGGCAAGACGCATTGATGAGGTAATTAAAGCTCATGCCGGCCGCGTGCACGCTCTTTACGTACTTTTCCAGCTTGCGCTTGCCCGTCGCCGGCAGGGTGAAGGACGCCCGTCCGCCGCCGATGATGTCGGCGGTGGTTTTGCCGTATAACTCGTAGACCGGGTATCCCTTCAGCGCATCAAGCAATGCGGGATCGAAGTTGCAGGCGACGCTCAGTTTCATGGCTTGTTCCTCGGGTTATAGACCGGCCGCCGTATCCGGAGCCGTTTTAAAAAGCGGTGCGGGAAGCGTCAGGCTGAAGATCACCTCCGCCGTTTTCTCCACGCGGAACACAAACACCGATGGATCCGGTATGTTGTAATCCTTTATGAAGGCCACTGGCACCGACCCAGTGACCAACGCCCCTTTGGGGGTCCGCTTCACCGTTACCGGTATGGCGGTGTCATGCGTGACGCCGTGGATGGTCAGTTTTCCCTTGATGGTGACGGAAAAGCTGTCTTCGCTGGAGGGCATCGGCGGCAGGCCGTCCACCACGTTCATTTCAAAGGTGATGTCGGGATATTTACCGGCTTCAAAGGATACGTTGTGCATTTTCTCGTCGCGGTTTTTGTTATCCGTATCGAGCCCCTTGACCGGGATCGTCACCAGCGCCGTCATCCCCCCTTGCGTTCCGGCATCGGGAACATTCACCTTAACGGTGAACTGCTTGGCGTTGCCGTGAACCATGTGCAGTGTGGAATCGAGTTTGAAGCCGATAACGCCATCGGCCGGCGTGAGGGTGTACTCGGCGGCGCCCGCCGCGGCCGGGGCTGCGGCAATGAGCGCGGCGAACGCGAGGGTTCGGAGCATAGAGTTCATGGTCGTTCTCCTTATGATTCCGGCCGGGAATTTGTTACGAACATTACGGCCGGTAATATTAACAGGTCGCAGAGCAGGGCGAAAGCAATGGCTATCGCCGCCAGTATGCCGAATTGGCGAGTGGGGAGGAAGCTGGAAAACGAAAATACGGCGAATCCAGAGGTGAGAATGATCGCAGTGTAGAAAATGGCGGCTCCCGTGCTGTCGAACGCTTCCCAGAGTATTTCCGTCAGATCCTCTTTATGGCGGTGCGCCTTTATTTGGTAGAGGAAATGGGCGGTGTCGTCCACCGCGATCCCCAACAGCACACTGGCGATCATGATGTTCCCGATGTCGAACTTGATGCCGGCTAAAAACATGAACGAAACGATGATAAAGACCGGTATCACATTAGGGATCATCGCCAGCAACGCCAGCTTCACGCTCCGCAGGAGGACCAGAAAGCAGACCATGATGGTGAGGAAGCTGGAGGCAAAACTGGAGTTGAGCGTATCCATCAGGTCGCGTTGCACGTTCAGTATCAGCGGGAATTGGCCGGTGATGACCGCGTTCGCCGCGGCGGGCAGGGGGCTTTTTTCAAGGGCTTCCCTGGCCCGATCCCGTATCGTGCGGTACTCGTCCAGCCCGATGGTCTTCATCCTCACGCTGATTCTCGCGCGGGAAAACTCGCGGTTCGTATAGGCCTGAAGCATGCCGGAAACCGCCGGGGCCTGAAATATCTGGTCGATGATGTAATCGGGGGGAAGGGTGTAGTCGTCCGAGAAGATCCCGTGCGCCTCGCGCAGAAGCGACGAGGGGGAGTAGGCGCTTTGCACTCCCGGAATGGCCCGCAGCTCGGTGGTCAGCGCGTCGAGTTGCGCCAGCTTTTCCGGGTTGGTGAAGTCGTTCGGCTTTCCTTCCAGCACGATTTCCATGCTGGTCATCCCCAGCCCCATTTCCTCGAAAAGCCGGGTGGAGGTGCGGATGTAGCTTGATTTGTCGAAGTAAAGCAGGCCGTTGGTCTGAAACTCCGCTTTCGGCAGCATCCATGCGGCGTAGATCACCGGCATCGCCCCCAGCACGATCAAAGGCCATGCCCAGGCGCGGGCAAAGAGAATGATCCGGTGATAGAAGGGGGAGAGATCGACGGGAGGAACATCATGCCGTTTTTTCGCCAGCAGCATTATGATCGCGGGGAAGACGAGGAAAAGGCCCACAAATGCCACGCCGCATCCGTAGGCCATGTAAATGCCCAAGTGTTTTATCGGCGCAATGCGGCTCCATGCCAGCGAGCCGAACCCTATGGCGTCGGTGGTGAGCGCGAAGGCGCTTGGCCAGAGTTTGTCTTTCAGCGTTTCCAGCAGGGCGTCCTCTGCCTCCACCCCCTCGTGCCACGTGGCGGCGAACTGTTCGAGGATATGGATGGATGCCGCAAGGGTGACGATGAACAGCAGTACGGGCACGATGGTGGTGATGATGTTGAGCGGTTCGCGGAAGAAACCCACCATGCCAAAAACAAAGATCTCGATGAAGCCGATAAGCAGCAACGGCGCCAATATCAACCGCCAGTCACGGAAGAGAAAATAGAGCAGCCCGAAGGTGATGACGAGCAGGATGGGCAGGAATACCTTGCCAACCTCTTTGGGCGTTTCCCCCAGATAGTGGTTTAACACCGGTTGGCCGGCGATGGTAACCCGGTCAGGGCCAAAGCCTTTTTTTTGCAGCAGCCGTTGCGCCGCCATGAATATTTCCCCCCGCTCGCTGGAGGTAGCCGTGCCCACTTTCAACATGAAGATCAGGTAATGCTTTTCGAAGGAAATGAGCGGCGTGTCGCGTTCATACGGGTTTGTGTCGGCTTTTTGCCGGATGGCCTCGTAGTCCGGTCCGCCGCCGGGCAAGCCGGGCACCATAGTGCGGTATTTGTCCACCGGATTGAAAACGCCGGCGACTCCCTTGATGACGGCAAGATCGGCCGCCAGCGAGTCGGCTTCGGCAAGCGCCTCGTTGTTTTTCCCGGTGTTGACCATCACGAACATAAGTTCGTCGCTGCCAAATTGGTCCACGAAGCGCTGATAGACGGCGCGGTCCGGGTCGCCCTCGGCGAAGAACATTTCGGTGGAACTGTCTACCGTCAGGCGCGTCGCCAGCCACAACGCGGGGCTGGCCAACAGCAGCGCCAGGAACAGCACGGCTGCCGGCCTGCGAAGCAGGGTTTTGAACAGCCGCGTCATATCCGTTTCTCCGTTATTTCCATCAGTCGAAGCGGTGGCGCGAGGCGAATTGGTCGCCGGTGAACCACGCGCGGAAATATTCAAGATTGTTGATCATCACCTTGAGCGCCCCCTTCTCGCGCCGTTTGACGAAGTTGTTGTCTTTGAACCAGACGGGGCTGAAGAACATTTTTATATTCTCCCAGTTCATCAGGCGGCTGAGCTGTTTATTTGAAAGGTGGTTCGTTTTGACGTTGCAGATGAAGCCGTTGTAGCGGCGCAGGTTGGCGGCATTTGTCACCAGCCCCCTATCCAGCAGTTCGCGCCGCAATTCGGTGTTGGGGTAGGGGGTAAGGCACTGCACGACCGCCAGATCCACCTTCAGCGATTTGGCGTAATCGAACACCGCCTTCACGTCCTCGGCCGTGTCGTCGGGGTTTCCGATGATGAAGCCGCCGAGGATGGCGATATTGTTGGCGCGCAGGAGGGCGATGGCCTGATCCGCCCGTTCCTTGATATTCCCCTTCTTGAGGAAGGCGAGGTTTTTCTGGTGCGTCGACTCGATGCCGAGGAACACCAAGTAGAAGTTCGCCCGCGCCATTTTCGGCGCCAGCTCCGGGTCGCTAGCGATGCCGAGCACCGAGGCTTGCACGATGTACTCCATGCTGTTGAGCCCGTTCTCGGCGATGGCGTCGCACAGCCGTTTCAGGCGGGGCACGTCAAGGGTGATGTTGTCGTCCACGATCAGCACCGTTTGTACGCCGTCTTCCTTAAGCTGTTTGAGGTCGGCGATCACCCGCTCGATGGGGTAGCGGCGGAAACTGCGCCCGTACATGTTGGTGATGGAGCAGAAGCTGCATTTCAGCGTGCAGCCGCGCGAGGTTTCCACCACGTCCATTTTTTTTGTCAGATAGGTGAAACCGGCCAGCACGCGCGCTTTGCGGTTCGGCAGCGGCAGGAAGTCCACCGCGGCCAGCTCGCCGGGAGGGTTGTGCACCACTTCCGCTCCGTTGCGCCAGGAAAGCCCGGGAATGGCGGCAAATGCCGCCGTGGCGGATGCGGACGTTAAGGATCGGTGTGAGGCAAGCGCCTCGATCAGCCGGGCAAAGGGGGTTTCCCCTTCGCCCCTGATAAGGAAATCGAACGGGTCTTTCTCCAGCTCGTCCGGCACCATCGATGCGTGGTATCCCCCCACCACGATCGGTATGGCGGGATCGAATTCACGGACGATCGCCATCACCGTCCGGGCGCTTTCGTACTGGAAGCTCATGCTGCCGATGCCGACCACATCGGGGCGGAATTCGGCAAGGTAGTTTTGCAGATAGCGGCGTATCCCGCGGTGAACCAGCACCAGATCGAGCACCCGCGCATCGTGCTGCGGCACGGCGGCGGCAAGCGAGCAAAGCCCGAGGTTCGGCACGCGTATCATCCGGTGAAAGTTGCTGGATGCATCGGGCATCGCGATGAGAAGTATTTTCATTGCCGTTTATCGTTCCAGTAAATCGTTTCTTTGTTCATGTCCGCTGTACCCATTCCGCCGCCGATCTTGAAAATAAGCAATTGTCCGGCGGGATGCCGGCTGCCGCATGGCGGAAAAAAATCCAACCTGTCCAACAGGGGAGTTTTTTCTAAATAAGGCTGCCGCAAGGGAAAAATCCCGTATTTGGCATGAGGGATTCTAGCACACCCGGGCATGAGCCGCGCCACGGGGCGTGTCGACGGCGGTCAATCCACCTTTTAAATATCCCGTCGTTTGATCCAGAGGTCGACGGCGGGGGGTTGATAGGCGGCGACCGCGTCCAGCAGCGCATCGGGGGTTTTTTCCACCAGCACCAGTTGCCGGTGCGCGGGAGAGACAAACCGGTGCTCCACGGCGTGATCCAAAAAGGCGATCAGCCCGTCATAGTATCCTTCCACGTTCAGCAGGGCGCACGGTTTTGCGTGCAGTCCCAACTGCGCCCACGAAAGCACCTCGAAAAACTCTTCCAGGGTGCCCAGCCCGCCCGGAAGCGTGATGAAAGCTTCCGACAGGTCGGCCATCTTCGCCTTGCGCTGATGCATGTTCTCCACCACCAGCAGTTCGGTGAGCGCCCGGTGCTGTATCTCTTTATCGACTAGGCCGCCGGGGATGACGCCGGTGACGTTGCCCCGTTCCCGCAGGGCTCCTTCCGCCACCTCACGCATCAGGCCGATATCGGCCCCGCCGTAGACAAGCCCCATGCCCCGCTGGACGATCAGTTTCCCCAGGCGGCGGGCGGCAAGGGAATAGGCGGGAAGAGCGCCATCCCTCGATCCGCAGAACACGCAGATGTTTTTCACCGCCTCACCGGTTCCGTTTCCATATTTCCAAAAGGCCGAAAAGCGTGAGGTCCGGGTCGACCGCTTCGATGGTTTCGCTTACCTCTTTCAGCCAATAGCTTTGGCCGCCGGTGGCCACCACCTTGGGGTTGCCCCCCATTTCATTTTGCATTTTCCGCGCGATGGTGTCGATCAATCCGCAGAAGCCGAAAACCGCGCCGCTCTGCATGGCGGCCACGGTGTTTTTTCCGATCACCCGCGCCGGTTTGTCCAGGCTTACCTGCGGCAGTTTCGCGGCCCGTTTGGAAAGCGAGTGCATCGAGGTGTCGATCCCCGGCGCGATGACGCCCCCCAGATATTCCCCCTTGGCGGAAACGGCGTCAAAGGTGATCGCCGTGCCGAGGTCCACCACAATGAGGGGGCCGCCGTATTTTATGACGCCGCCAACGGTGTTCGCAATGCGGTCCGCCCCCACCTCATGCGGATTTTCGTAAAGGAGGGCGATGCCGCTTTTCACTCCCGGCCCCACGATGACCGCCGGTGTCCCGAACATCCGTGCGGCGATGTCGGCGTACGGGCCGGTGAGGGCGGGAACGACCGAGCAGATGATGGCGGCGGTGATCTCTTTTTTGGCGATGTTACGCTCTTCGAGCAACATGCCGATCTTCAGGGCCAGCTCGTCGGCAGTCTCGATGTTGCTGGTGTGATAGCGGAATTTGTGGAGCAGGGCATCCTGCCCGAACACTCCCGCCACCGTATTTGTGTTCCCGATGTCGAACGCGATCAGCATCCTGCTTCACTCCCCGAATAGTATGTCGCCCGCGGTTATCCGCCTGGTCCCGCCCGCGGTTTTCACCAGCAGCGCGCCGCCGTCATCCAGCCCGGCGGCAATTCCTTCCACGTCCACCGCCAGGTTTTTTATCCGCACCGGCTTGCCGATGGTGCAATCCATATTAAGCCACTCTCCGCGCAAATCGCAAAATGGCCGTTCGATGTCGTTTGCCAGTGCGTTGAGGATCTCGGCCGCCACCGCTTCCCGCGGTACGTCATGCCCCAATTGGCGCAGGCTGGCGGCGATGGAATTTAATTCATCGGGGAATGTTTCCTGCGCCACATTCACCCCGATGCCGATGATGAGCGCCGTTCCTCCCTGCGCGGGCCTGGCTTCCGCCAATATACCGGCCACTTTTTTGCCGTGATCTTTTTCGCTCATCACGTCATTGGGGTACTTCAGGTAAAAATCGCGCCCCGTCGCGCCCTTCAGTCCTTTCGCCACAGCCAGCCCGGCGTTCAGCGCCACCGGTCCCACCCGGTGCGGCGGTTCCGCGCTCATCAAGGCGACGGTCAGGGGAAGCCCGCCATCGGAAAACCAGGGCCGCTTAAACCGGCCCCGCCCCGCCGTTTGGCGGTTGGCGATGATCACCGCGCCGTCGCGCAACGTTCCCTCGGCCAGCATCTGCAACGCATAGCTGTTGGTGCTTTCCACCTCGTCCAAAATGATGATCTCCTGCCACCGCGCGGCGTGCAGGTTCTCAATGAGCAGCGCTTCGTCCATCCGGTTTCCTTAAAAGCATGGTAATGAAGGCGGCAATGCCCAGTATTTCGCCGGTCCAAAAAACCCCCCAGCGGTACGGCGGCGGCATCTGCCCGGCGGTGATGACGGCGGCATCCGCCATGTAAGTGTACAAAATAATGAGCGCCCCGGCGGAAACGCAGAAAATTTCAAGCGGCTTGGGGTTGGGGGCGTTGCCCGCCTCGTCCCGCCGCACGATCATCAGCGCCGCCGCGCACATCGAAATGGCAACGATGCAGGGGGAAAGCACCGGCCCCCACCACGTGACGGGGATGAGGAAAAGGATGTCCGGGTCGAACAGCGACGCGGGCCAGCCGATGAAGAGATTCAGCCAGAGGTAGTAGAAGATGTCCCACACGCCGAAGGCCCACATGAAGAAGGCGAATTTCTGCCAGCGGTTGCGCCCGGCCAGCGCGCCAGCCGCGCCCAGCATGGCAAGCGTCGCAAGCTCGCGCCACAGCTCCACTTTGAGGAACTCGATGGGGGGCACGCTCACCGGGAAGGCGAAGCCCTTGGGATAGTAGAGCCAGCGTGTGTACACAACCACCGCCGCCTCCACCAGTCCGAAGGCGGCGGCGAATATCGTGAGCGGGATGAATTTTTTCATGATTCTCGACGTATTGTACCTTTTTTCCGGACGGCACAAGCTTAAGTCTGCTTTGCGCCGGTATCACCGGTTTCAACCCGTTGATTGCCGCGTTGGCGGCAATGCCCGCATCCGCGTCAAGATATTCGGGAGGGGGCAACTTCTTTTGCCTTCACCGTTCAAATTGGCGATAATGGGCACCCTATGAGAAAAGCTGTACGTGACGCGGTGATGCAGGCGCTTGTTCCGGCCGCCCAAAAGGCCGGATTTGGCGGGGAAATACCCAATATTGCCGTTGAAGTGCCCGAAGAAAAATTCGGCGATTTTTCCACCAACGCCGCGATGGTGATGGCCAAGCCGCTGAAAAGCAATCCGCGCAAGATCGCGGAAGAGCTGACAGCCGCGCTGAAGGAGCATCCTCTTTTTTCCGCCGTCTCCATAGCCGGTCCCGGTTTTATCAACATGACGGTGAAGCCCGGCATGTGGCTGGCGGAGTACAAAAAAATTCCCGTCGACAATTCCGATTACGGCACGCTTTCCCCGGTTCCGGGCGAAAAGGTGATGGTGGAATTCGTCAGCGCCAATCCCACCGGGCCGCTGCACATCGGCCACGGGCGGGGGGCGGCGGTGGGGGATGCGCTGGCGCGCCTGCTGAAAAAGGCGGGGTATGACGTCACCGCCGAGTACTACACCAACGATACCGGCCTCCAGATGGAGAACCTCGGCCGCAGCACGCTGATCCGCTACAAACAGCTTTTCGGCATGGATGACGTCCTGCTGGAGAACAGCTATCAGGGGCTTTACATCCGCGACATCGCGCAGGAGATAAAGGACGCGCACGGGGATAAGTTTTTAAAACAGGCCGATGCCGAATCGCTCCCCTTCTTCACCGCCTATACCGCCGATAAGATCCTCGACGACATAAAGGAGGACCTGAAAAAATTCCGGGTGAATTTCGACAGCTGGGCCAGCGAAAAAAGCTTTCACGAATCCGGCGCGGTGGAAAAAACCATCGAGCACCTGAAACAGCACGGGGCCATCTACGAAAAGGACGATGCGCTCTGGCTGAAGACCGCCGAACTGGCGGGGGACGAAAAGGACCGGGTGGTGAAGCGGGCCAACGGCATCACCACTTACCTCGCGGCGGACATCGCCTACCATGACGACAAATACGCGCGCGGCTACACCCGCCTAATCGATATTTGGGGGGCCGATCACCACGGCTATGTGGCGCGGATGAAGGCCGCCGCCAAGGCGCTGGGCAAAGATCCCGCCTCGTTGCAGCCGCTGCTTATCCAGATCGTCTCGCTTAAAAAGGGGGGCCAGCTTGTCGCCATGTCCACCCGCTCGGGCAAGTTCACCGAGCTGAAGGAAGTGGTCGACGAGGTGGGGGTGGATGCCTGCCGGTTCACGTTCCTCACCCGCAGTTACGATGCCCAGCTGGAGTTCGACGTTGACCTGGCCAAAAGCCAAAGCAACGAAAACCCGGTTTACTATGTGCAATACGCCCACGCGCGGATCAGCAACATCTTCAAAACGGCGGCCGAGCGTGGCATAGAGCCGTTCCCCGCCGATCCCGACTGGGCGTTGCTCGATCAGGAGGACGACCTGCGGGTGATGAAGAAAGCGCTTTTCTTTCCGGCGATGGTGGAAGACGCCGCCACAGGGCTTGCCCCCCATGCCACCACGCATTATCTGACCGAGCTGGCCGGCGTGTGGCACAAATATTACACCGGCAACCGGGTGATAAGCGACGACGCGGCCCTGACCGCCGCGCGGCTGGCCCTGGCGGCGAGGGTACGGACGGTGTTAAAAAACGGCCTTGAATTGCTGGGGGTTTCGGCTCCCGAAAAGATGTAACTTCCGGTAAATTTAGGCTAGAATATCGCCAGTATGGCACCAAAAAATACCGATGATCATGGGGAAAATCCCGACAAGCTCAATTTTTCCAAAACACAGCTTACCGTCATTATCGGCAGTATTGTTGCCATCGTGGTGCTGGCGTTGGTGCTTGGGTTTTTAACCAAAAAAAACCAGGCTACGGTTGAAGAGCAGGCAAAAATTGAATCTACCCCCGTTGAACCGGCGACTGAGTTGCCGCCTGCCGACGGGACCAAAAAGGAAGAATTAAGCAAGCTGGAAGAAACCCTGCCGAAGCAGGTGCCACAAACCCCGGCTGACGAGCTGAAGCAAAAGGCTGAAAAAAAGGCAGAGGCCGCTTCGCCGGCTCCCGCCACTCCGCCTCCCGCCGCTCAAAAGGAAGTGGCGCCGCCGTCCATCGCGACGCCCGCGCCCGGCGCCATCATCGAAAAAACCGCTCCCAAGCCCACCCCCAAAGTGGAAGAAAAAAAACCCGAACCGGCAAAAGAAAAAAAAGCCAGGCATGAAAAGCCGAAGAAGAAGAAAGTTCACGAGCCTAAGCATAAAGCGTTGGCGCCGCACAAGAAGCAGGTGGACGTGAAGAAAATAAACGTGGCGCCGAAAGTTGCAAAGCATAAAGAACAAAAGGAAACCGCCGCCGCCCCCGTCAATGACGCAAAGCCCTCACAGCCCGCGCGGTCACAGCAACCGGCGCAGGTTCGCGTTTCGTCTTTCACCACCGAGATAACGCCCAGCACCGTGCCCCCCGCGCCGGCAACGGTTGAGGTTCCCGCGAAGGCGGCCCCGTCCCCCGCCGCTCCGAAAGTGGAAGAAGCGAAGATTGCCGAACCGAAAGCCGCCGAGCCGAAGTTCACCCTTTTTACTGAAACGGTTGCCAGCGAAGCTGATGCGAAGAGCCGCGTAGCCGCCCTCAAACAAAGCGGCTATCAGGCCTACTATCAAAAGAAGGTATCCACCAAGAACACCTGGTACCACATCATGTCCGGCACGTATGCCACGCGGGAAGAGGCGGACGCCGCCGCCGATGAATTTGGCAGAAAAGAGCACGCCACGGTAAAAGTCCTTCCGTACGAAAAGCCGTAATCCGCTTCTTTTGACCCGTTCATAAACTATGTCCCATGCCTGGGATGTGGCCTATATGTTTATCATTTTCAATTTCGGAAACGGGTTAGAATTGCCGTATGAAACACAAAGACGCCGAAGGCATAAAGATCGTGGCTACCAACCGCAAGGCGTTCCACAATTACGAAATACTGGAAACCGTCGAGGCCGGCCTCGTCCTGCAGGGGACCGAGGTGAAGGCGTTGCGCGAAGGGAGCGTGCAGATGGCCGACGCCTACGCCAGCGAACGGCGCGGCGAGCTGTATCTGGAAAAACTGCACATCAGCGAATATTCCCACGGCAATCTGCAAAACCACGAGCCGACCCGCCCCCGCAAGCTCCTGTTGCATAAAAACCAGATGATAAAACTCATCGAGAAATCACAGGAGAAGGGGCTTACGCTTTTGCCGCTGAAGATCTATTTCAAGCGGCATTACGCAAAAGTCGAGCTTGGCCTGGGCCGCGGAAAAAAGATGCACGACAAGCGCGAAACGCTGAAGAACAAGGCGCTCGACCGGGAAACGGAGCGCCAGTACAAAATAAGGAAATGAACGTCCGTCGCAACGGCGGGCGGGGAGCGCCGCTGGTATTCGTCCACGGCTGGGCCATGAGCGGCGCCGTCTGGCAAAAACAGCTTGATCATTTTTCGCGCACCCACCGCGTATTCGCCGTGGACCTTCCGGGCCACGGATTGAGCGCTCCGCTTGAAGGCCCGCTCACCATCCGCCGTTGCGGCGAGGAGCTGGCCCGTTTTCTCGATGAAGAACGGCTCGATGGCGCGGCGCTTGCCGGCTGGTCGCTCGGCGCACAGGTTGTGTGTTACGCCGCGCTGTTGAACCCCGCACGGGTGGCGAAGCTGGCGATGGTTTCGGGAACCCCCTGTTTCACCGCGCCGGTCAAAGGGGGCGTGTGGGGCGTTCCCGCCGCGAAATCGAAATGGTTTGCCCGCCAGATACGCGCCGATTTTGAAAATACCCTTCGCGGATTCATCCTTACCTTTTTTTCCAGCGGCGAAACCATTTCGGCGGAAGAGGAAGCGGCCATCAAAAAGCTGTTCTTCGCCCATATACCCGATCTGGCATCCGCACTCAGCTTGCTGGATGATCTGCATGGCTCCGACATACGCGAAGATCTGCGGCGGATCGCCGTTCCGTCTTTGATAGTCCACGGACGGAATGATAGAATCATACCGTTGGAGGTAACGGGGGTATGGACAGGGTCACTGGCATCGCGCGCGAATATCACCGTTGTGCCGGATTGCGGACACGCGCCGTTTCTAACGCGGCCGGAGGTGTTTAACCGCGTGTTGGAGGCATTTTTGGCATGATCCCGGCACGCATAAAAAAGTCTTTTGCCCGCGGCGCGCGGACCTATGCGCGCCACGCCGCTCTGCAAAAAGAGGTGTCGCACCGCCTGATGGCCGAATTCGCCCGAATGGAGGATCCGCCGCGCCGCATTCTCGACATCGGCTGCGGCACCGGGTTCACGTCGCTCGATGCGGCCGACCGATGGCCCGCGGCCCGTATCTGCGCCATTGATATCGCTTTGCCGATGGCGCGCGAATCGCGCAAGGCGGGGATCGATTCGGTGGCGGTGGCCGATGCCGCGCACTTGCCGTTCCGCGATGGGGCTTTTGACGCGGTGGTTTCTTCGCTCGCATTCCAGTGGGCCGCCGCCGTGCCCGGCTTTTTTGGCGGCGCCGCCCGCGTGCTTCGCCCCGGCGGGCGGATCTTTTTCGCCACGCTCGCCGAAGGGACGCTGGCGGAATTGCGGACCGCCTATGCCGCCGCGTGCAGGGAATGCACCGGTCAGGCGGCCAGTTTCTTGCCGCTTGCCAATCCCGCGTTGATAAAACAACTAA
>JAKAGL010000015.1 GCA_021815535.1 bacterium | reverse complement strand
GCCGCCCGCACCCGCGCGGCGGGGGCCGTGCAAAAAACCACCGCCCGCTTCATCGTTAAGGGGCTTCGGCCTCGATGTAGATGTATTCTCCGCGCGTTTGCCTGCGGGCGATCATATCTTCTTCCGTTTTCTTTAATTCCGCCAACGGCGTTATGTCCGTCCTGGAAAAATCAATAGCCGCGGCGATGAGGCCGGTGAACGCGATGTGCGAGCTGTGCGTCACCACATGCAGGTGGCGGCGGATGGTTTCTTCCAGCAGAAAACTGCCTACATCCTCGTAGGGCGAAAGCGCCTCGTCAACGTGCGGGCCGTTGCCGTTGCGCGGCAGGCGGGCCAGCATCGCGCTGTTGAGAAACGAGTTCGCCAGGTCGCCATGCTCTTTCGCGTTGCCGCCAACGTGGTCGAAGGCTACCAGGCGGCCACCCGGTTTCAGCGCCTTCCGCACGGTGTGCATCAGACGGCCCAGGTTGGCGATGTGATGGAGCGAATCCCACGCCACGATGCGGTCGAAGGTGCGTCCGCTTTCCTCCAAAAACTGCACCGCGTCACCCTGCAGGTATTCGATGTTCATGTTGTTCTTCGTGGCGTACTGTTTGGCGGTCGCTATCCTGTCCTTGCTCACGTCGATACCGGTCACGTTCTTGCCGCGCCGGGCCAGTTCCAGGGAAAGCCATCCCGCGCCGCAGCCGATCTCGAGCACAGTTTCCACTTCCGGTTTTGCAACGGCGTCGATCAGCCGCTGTTTCTCTGCACCGCGCAGTACCGCTTCCACTTTTGGATCGGCCCAGAAATCGTTGAGCTGCGTTACCTTGGTGGCGTGTTGCAGGTCTACCCATGGGGCGGTTACCGCGCCATTGCCGGAATAATCTTTCTCAAACTTGTCCCAGAACGCCGATTCGATGCCGAGCGTTGCTCCCTGATCGAGCAGTATCCAGTAGAACCGCCGGGCCATCAAATGGTTCGGATTCAGGTGCATGCAGTGTTCGAAGTGGTAGCGGGCGGTGGCGTTGTCGCCGTCCTGATAGGCCATCCAGCCGAGGTGGAAGTGCGCTGCCGCGCCGTGCTGTATAGCGTCGTCATAGTCGGCGGCGGTAGCGACGATGTATTGGAAAATGTCGCGCGCTTTTTCAAAAAAGCCCAGCCGCTCGTGTACCGAGGCAACGATGTGGCGGGCACGCAGCACCTGCGGGTATTCGTTTATGATGCCGTCGGCTATTGCCAACGTGGCTTCGTTATCGCCGGTGTTGAAGGTCGCCGTGAGGCGTTGCAGTTTTTTTCGTACATCGTCCCGCTGCCCCGGCGGCAACCAAGTTTTTTCGGCCGCGACGCAGCGGGTGGCGACCGCCGCTTTGCCGTGGGTGGCCTTCTCGAAGCGTTTCCACATGATGTCGACGGTTCCCTTGATCTCTTCGGAAGAGTAGTTGGGGTACGAAAGCACCGAGCCGTTGATGCCGTTGAACTGTTCCGGATCATCGGTGGCCAGCCAGCCGTGCTCTTTCGCCTTGTCGTGGAAGGGAGTGCCGGGGTGCGGCACGGCGATGGATGCCTGCCAGCTTGAAAGCAAACCCTCCTCGAGCAACTGAGCGCCGTATTCGATGGTAGCCACGTCCCCCGCGCGGGTACTGCCGGATGCGCCGATGATGAACGTGCCGTACATCTCGATATCCAGTTTCTTGGCCTCGCGCAGTATTTCCTGCAGGCGGTCGGCCTTTGTTTTGCGGCCGATACTTTCGCTGGTGGCGGGGTCGATGGTCTCTATGCCGATTCGCAGTTTGTAGTAGCCCGCCTTTTTCAGTTTTTCCAATATTTCTTCATCCAGCCTCTGGTGGTTCGCCATCGCCTCATAGCGCAGGTCGTTGTTACCGCTTTTGATAATGGCGTCGCAGAGGTCGAGTATCCCGCTTTTCTTCACGATGTGCGTCTCTTCGTCGAAGAACACCCCCTCGATAGACGGGTACTTGCGGCGGAGCGTCTCTATCTCATTAATGATGCGCTGCGGAGAACGGGGCCGCCAATTCGGCTTTTCGTAGTACACGGTTCCCGCCACGCAGAAATCGCAGCTGTAGGGGCAGCCCCGGCTGCCATGTATCTCGACCGAGGTGTATTTCGTCCAGCGGCAGCCGCCGGGGTATGCATAGTCGATGCGGCGGATGTCGTCGTCCTCCGGGTCGGGCAGCGAATCGATATCCAGCACCTTGCGGTAGCCATTGGGGTGAAGGCCGGCAATGGTCTTTGGGTCGTCGCCGCGCACGATGTCGCGCACCGTTTCCTCGTATTCCCCCACGCAGGCGTAATCGCAGCCGTCGGCCAGCACCTGCGCCGGAAAAACGGTGGAGTACTGCCCGGTCATGATGATGGTGGTGTCGAACTTCTGTTTAATGGCGCGGGCCACCTTCATGGTCTCGTGGTAAGTTACGGTGTCGGTTTCAAATATCAGCACGTCCGGCTTTTGCCACTCCAGCCAGCGGACGTACTCTTCGGCGGTGAAGCGCAGCCAGGTGCCGTCGATCATCCTGATGGAGTGCTGCGGGAATTCCCGCTTGAGCAGACTGCTGAGGTAGGCAAGCTGGTAGGGAAAGAAGATGAACACCGGGTAGTCGTGGAAAATGGATGTCCACCGGCTGGGAAAGGGGCAGGGGTAGCGGTTGCCCGGAAACTTCCCCGGCGGGTTGGCGATGATGATCTTTTTCTGTTTCAATGTTGCCTCAATATAACGTTTTCGGCATTAAGAGGCAAAAACCTTACCTGATAACTAAGAAACATCACAGGTATACCCGGGGATCCCACATTTGCCCCGCCGCCGCCCCTCGGGTTGTTGTATGATTCCGTGAGTGGGTATTCCATCCCGCTTTGGCAAGCAAAGGCGGGGCAAGGGCTGGCCGTTTTGGAATAGGGGGACGAGGTGATTTATCAGGTCAATACCAAGCAGTTGAAGATGGTGCCGGATGAGCGGGGACGGCTGATGGAGATCCTTCGGTGCGACGATCCGTTCTACCAAAAATTCGGACAAGCCTATGTAACGTTCGTCTATCCGGGCGTCGTCAAGGCGTGGCACTACCACAAATTGCAGACCGATCACTTCGCCTGCCTTAAAGGGATGATAAAGCTGGTGCTGTATGACAACCGCCCCGGCAGCCCCACCAAAGGCGAGATAAACCAGTTCTTCATCGGCGACCACAACAACCTGTTGGTGAGCATCCCGCCAAACATCCAGCACGGTTTCAAGGGAATTTCCGAAGCCGAGTCGATGGTGCTCAACATCCCGACGGAACCGTACAACGCGAAAGAGCCGGATGAATTCCGGCTAGACGCGCACGACCCCTCCATCCCGTACGAATGGGCGCGCAAGGACGGCTGACGTGAAGCTGCTGGTTACCGGTGGCGCCGGATTCATCGGATCGAACTTCGTCCGCTATTTCATGGGGCGGCACGAAAGCACGGTGGTTACGCTGGATGCGTTGACCTATGCGGGAAACCTTGCCAATCTGGAGCCGGTACTGAAAAACCATCGGCACACGTTCATCAAGGGAGATATCTGCGACCGGGCAGCAGTGGATACGGCGATGGCGGGGGTTGATGCGGTAGTTCACTTTGCCGCCGAATCGCACGTCGACCGGAGCATTGAGGATGCCGGCGTTTTTCTGAAAACCAACGTGGGGGGTACCGGCGTTTTGCTGGAGGCTGCGCGCCGGTACAACATCATGAAATTCGTGCATGTCTCTACCGATGAGGTATACGGTTCCATAGGGGAAGGGTATGCGATCGAATCATCGCCGCTGCACCCCAACTCGCCATATGCCGCCAGCAAGGCGTCATCCGACCTTTTGGCGCTTTCGTACCACGCCACGTACGGCCTGCCGGTAGTCATCACCCGCTGTTCCAACAACTTCGGGCCGTACCAGTTCCCCGAGAAACTGATACCGCTCTTCATCACCAACGCGCTGGAAGACAAGCCGTTGCCGATCTACGGCGACGGGCTGTATATGCGTGATTGGATATATGTTGATGACCACTGCGGTGCCGTGGAGAAAGTTCTTTTTGCGGGCAGGGAAGGAGAGGTCTACAACATCGGCGGCGCCAAAGACCGCACCAATCTTTCCATCACCGATCTGATCTTGCAGAAGCTGGGCAAACCGCAGAGCCTGAAAAAGAATGTGCAGGACCGGCTGGGCCACGACCGGCGTTACGCCATCGACAGCGGAAAGATCGAAAATGAGCTGGGGTGGCGGCCGGCATTTGCTTTTGAAGAGGCGATGGATAAGACCATCAAGTGGTATCTGGCAAACCGCGAATGGTGGAGTGCGATTAAAAGCGGCGAGTACCGCGCCTACTACGAAAAACATTACGCCCGCCGCCTCGCGGAATCATAAAACCGATGCGGATCGCGGTGACTGGCGCGGCGGGAGGAGTGGGCGGCTCGCTAATGGCGTTGCTTGCCGGACGCGATGGGGTGGAAGCCCTTCCCGTGACGCGTAAAGAAGCCGATCTTGCCGATGGGGCCGCCGTACGGGATGTCATATCCCGGCTTAAGCCCGACGTGGTGGTGCATTGTGCCGCGATGACCGCCGTTGACCAGTGCGAAACGGACAAGGATCTTGCCCGGAGGATAAACGTGGAGGGAACCCGCGCCGTGGCGGATGCCGTACGCGGCGTGAAGGCGCGCCTTGTTTACATCTCCACTGATTACGTTTTCGACGGCGCGAAAAACGGCCCGTATGCTCCGGATGATCCGCCGCATCCCCTTAACGTGTATGGCCTCACCAAATGGGAAGGGGAGAAGATCGCACTCGATACATCCGGCGGGTTGGTGGTGCGTTCTTCATGGCTTTTTTCAAGGCGGGGGAAAAGCTTCGTCCGTACCGTGCTGGAACTGGCGGCGCGGCAATCCGAAATAAAGATGGTTAACGACCAGACCGGAACGCCGACGTGGTCAAAAGACCTGGCAGCGGCAATCCTCGTTTGCATTGAGAAAAAAGCCAGCGGCATTTTACATGTGACGAATACCGGTGAATGCACGTGGCGGGAATATGCGAAAAAAATATTGGCGCTCCGGGGGATTTCCGGTGTGACGGTAATGCCGATCACCAGCGATGAACTGGGCCGTCCCGCGCGCCGCCCGAAAAACAGCCGGCTTGATTGCTCGGCATATGTGGCGTTGGCCGGCCAGCCGTTGCGCAGATGGGACGAGGCGCTCAAAGAGATGCTCGAAACGCTGTAATATTGATAGAATAAGCGGGAATGAAGGGGGGCGGACGATGAAAGGGATCATTCTGGCGGGGGGAACCGGCTCGCGGCTTTTTCCCGCCACGCAAGTTATCAGCAAGCAGCTGCTGCCGGTTTACAACAAGCCAATGATTTACTACCCCCTATCAACGCTGATGCTGGCGGGGATACGTGAAGTGCTGGTCATCTCAACTCCGCCCGATCTGCCACTCTACCGCGCCCTGTTGGGGGATGGTACACAGTTCGGCCTCGCCATTTCCTATGCCGAGCAACAGCGTCCTGAAGGATTGGCCCAGGCGTTCATTATCGGCCGGGAGTATCTGGCCGGTGGGCCGGCCGCGCTCATTCTGGGAGACAACATTTTTTATGGGCACGGCTTTGCCGATCAGGTTAAAGAGGCCAAAGGGCAAAATAGCGGAGCCACCGTGTTCGGTTATTACGTGAAAGACCCGCAACGGTACGGCGTAGTGGAATTCGGTGCCGGGGGCAAAGTGCTCTCCATCGAGGAAAAGCCGCGGACGCCGAAAAGCAATTATGCAATTGTCGGCCTGTATTTCTACGACAAAGAGGTTGTCGATATCGTGCACGAGATAAAGCCGAGTCCGCGCGGCGAACTGGAGATCACCGATTTACATGCCGCTTATCTCAGGCGGGGCAAATTGAAGGTGGAGCTTATGGGGCGTGGCGTGGCGTGGCTTGATACCGGCACGCACGAATCGCTGTTGCAGGCGAGCAACTTTATCGAAGTAATTGAACAACGGCAAGGATTGATGGTCGCCTGTTTGGAGGAGATCGCCTACAATCAGGGATTTATTGATGGCGAGGCGGTTATGCGGCAGGCGGACCGTTACAAAAATACCGATTACGGCAAATATCTCGAAGCGCTTATCAAACAGGGGTTGTAAAATAACCGCAGAAAAAGCAGTGCTTGCAAGGCTCATCAATACAATTAATTACTCGCTACTTTTAGAAAAATAAAATTTTTCGTAAAGATTCAAGTTTTCCTTCCGATAGCACTAATAGAGATAATGCGGCAAAAATCCGCATATCATTTTTTGGGGCTTATCGTGGAGGGAGTGTCTATACATTCCCAACTAGGTTATCGGATCGTAACACTTTAACTTGAATGGATAAGTAAAGATAACTGATTGAAATGTATGTTTGTAGATGATGAGGCAAGGCTAAACCCCCGCGTTTACGTTATCGGCGTGGAAAAGTTTAACTTGAGGTATTTGTGATACTGGGAAGCAACCCTTTTACGCTCTCGCTGAGCCAGAGCTATTACAATCTGGCCCCCGTTTCCATAACGAGGCCGCCAGCGACCCCTTCGGCCAGCCAAGCCCCCCTGCAGGGGAGCTTAACCCTTACCGGCCCCGAAAAGGCTGTGACCCAGGATTTCCGGTTTATCCGCCGCGATGTGCCGAGCGTTGATCTAACCCTCAACAGTCCGCTTAACGCGATCAATGCACAAGGGGCGGCCGATCTGCTGGATGCGGGGCGGCACACTACTCCGCTTGATTACAAATTTCAGTTTGGCGCCCGCTTCCTTGCCGAGCAGGGCCAGCAGTTGAACAACATCTACAATACGCTGTTGACTTTGCGGGCAAACGCCGGAAAGATACAAAACCCGGCTGCGTACAACATCAAAAACGCCCAAAGTTCCAACAGCGCGGTTGTGACCGCCACTGCCGGACAGAATACCCCGGTCGGCATTTATACCGTTCAGGTTACCCGGTTGGCAAAAGCTGACCAAGTGGCTTCCAATGTGTATGCTGATCCCGGCGCCGCATTGGGCCTTTCCGGTACATTCAAGCTGAATGGCTGGCAGACCACAGTTACATCTTCCGACAGCCTTATCAGCATCCGCGACAAGATCAATTATGGCGAGGACGTCAATCACAATGGAAAGCTGGATTACCCCGCCGATATAAATGGCGATGGCACGCTGCAAACTCTTACCGCCCCTGCCGTGTGGGATGGGCAACAGTTCCTTCCTTCATTCTATTGGAATGAGAACCAGGCCGGGCAGGGAACCCTCGCCCCAAACGAGGATACGAACGGAAACCATCAGCTGGACGGCACATCGGCCCAAACCGGCGTGAGTGCCATCGTGGCTGGTGGGCAGCTGGTTTTGCAAAGCACCAACGGCGGTAATGCCGATTTTAGGATGGAAGACCCGAATAACATACTTGAGGCCATCGGCATTCTTTCCCGCAACCCGGATAACGGTGCAGTTGCGCCGAATTACTTAAACGATCAGTCCGCTCCGCCCCAAACCTCCGAGTTTTCGGTAAACGGACATGCCAACTCCTCTTCGTCCAATACCGTTACCAACGGAGTAGGGGGGTTGCTGCTCACCCTTAACGGCACGGGGAGTGCCACGGTAGAAGTGTCCGCCGACCCGGCTAAGGGACTGAGCCCCTTGGTTGCTTTCAGCGACAGTTATAACCAGGCGCTTGATCTTCTCAACACCACAATTTATTCAGGGGGCGCGCTGTCCGACAACACGCGCTTGCAGGATATTTATACCGATACCGTACGATCTTTTTTCACTCCCCCCAACGAACCCGCAGGGGGATTTAATTCAGTGGCCGATGTTGGCGTTGGAATGCAAAACCTACCAAACAGGATCGCACAGTTGACGCTGGATCAATTGCCTTCCATGCAGATTAACGGGTCCCTGCCCGGTACGGGCCTCCAATCGATGCTTGCCGAGACACGGCATGTGAATGTGAATGGGCCCAACGATTTCAAGATGACGTTGGATGCCGCGGCGGTTGAGAAAGAGCTATCAAGCAATAACGGTGGGGTGAAAGATATTATGGCGTTGGGCGCCAGCCGTTTGCAACAGAAGCTGGACCGCCATTTGCAGCCCGAATACGGTACAATCAAATTGCAGCAGGATGTGTTGGCCCACTATGCGGGTGACCAAACGGCGGTGAGCGGTTTTATGGCCCAAAGCACGCAAGTGCTTGCCACTGACATCAGCTATCAACGGTATAATCTGTTGTTCTCGCCGATAATCAGGCAGCAAAACATTTTTAGCGCCATAGGGTAATAGGGGGCCGGAATGAACAGGGAACTGGAATTGCTTCTGGATGAACAGCGCCAGCTTTTCCTCGCGCTGTTGACATTGGCCAGGCGGCAACGCGATGCCATCCGTGCGGATATGCCGGAAGAAAATCTTGCCGCCTTGTTGGAGGAGCGGGGCCGTGTGTTGCAGCAGTCCGCCCAGGTTGATGACAGTCTGCGCGGCCTGGCAGGGGAAGCGGGACCAGACAGTGAATCGCGTATCGCAGAGCTTCAATCCATATTGCGTGAAATTCTGGCCTTGGATGCCGAAAGTGGCCAGCTTTTGCAAGGCCGCCGAAGCGGCATTGTGGAACAGATGGAATCGATGAACCGTTCGGCTGCCGCCCTGAAAAAAGGATACGGGGAACAAAAAGACGGCGGTCATGGGCGTTTCGTAAGCAGAAAGGGGTAAACCGGATGATTGCGGTTGTGGGTCAGGCGGTTGCCGCGCGGCAGGCGTCCCGGCTATATGACACGCAAAAGCTGTACGGCGAGCGTATGAAGGCCAGCGTTTCAGCCCAGCCCGTTATTCAGGGGCAGGCCGACGCGGTGAATATCAGCCGTGCCGCAACCACCAGCTTTGTGCTTCACCATGCCGTGGCGGAAGAAACGAGACCGCTGGCATACGGCAATCCCCGTATCGACAACAACCGCAAGCGGTAAACTCCCGGCGGGCGGAATGTGCGTCAGACGCGCGTAATGGTAAAAACGCCCGGGTGTTCCTCAAGCAAAAGCTTCCGGTTCTTTCCCTGCCAGTAGAGGTAGAACTTTTCCCGTTCCTGTTCGGTGGCGCTCCCCCTGACGACCTTTGGCATGTATTGCGCCCCCTCTTCCTCAGCGGCGGTTAGGGGCAGAGCACCAGGATCCGCGACGGCCACCACTTGGGCGCCCGTATCAGTCCGCTTATAGCGCACGGTGATTCCGGCGTGGTCTTCGCCGTCGTCAAGGAAAACAAACCTGTCTGCCCGGACGTATCTGCCGCCGAGGCCGTGGAAGCCCGTTTCCGTGGCGGCGCCGGTAAGAAACTGGATCACCTGTCCAATAGGGCCGTTTGCTCCTTGGTCGCGCTCGCCAAAATAAGTGACCTCGATATCTCCCCGCACGGGTATTGCGTCGCCATACAGGGCCTTCAGGGCCAGTTTGGTCATCTGGAATGCCGATGATACGGAAGCGCAGGCATGCCCCGCCGCCTTTATGCAGTCGGTGTAATGGTAATAGATAGGCGTGTCATCTGTCACAGCTCCCAACACCGAAGCGAGCGGGTCGCGCATGGCAATGGGGGGAATGTCCGCATAGAAATCCTGTTTCCATTTGGTATGCATAGGCACCTACTTTTTGCTTTCAGCCACGGTATTAAGTTCTTCCAGCAACAGGCGGGTATCGGCTCCTGCCACCGCTGCAGCGGCCGCGATGCTCTGTGCGCCGCCGCAGCAAGAATCCACTTTGTATTTGTTGAATATCTTCATTGTTCCGGGGTGGAGCTTGATAGCCTCGTTTATGGTCATGGCTTCAGTTATTTGTGGCATAACGCTTTCCTTTATTTATGTTGATCCAAAATCACTCTGGATAGTGTACCGGTAAACCGGTGTCATGCGTATGACTTTTGTAATACTGCCGATTGCGGCGGTATTCAGGCGAGATCGGAAGGGGAGATGGGATCGCGTTCGTTCACGTCGCGCACGAGTTTCTTTCCGATCACGGCATCCCATGCCGCCACTGAAAAGCCGCGCAGGGGACGGAGGGCGATGAGCATCTCCGGAGTCACGGTTTCACCTGCATGCAAAAAACGGCTGGCAAAAAGGCCGCGGCGGAAATTATCGCGGTTATCGGTTTCGTTTTTTGAGAGAGTTTTCCTGCCGTTTCCCTGCATCGCGCGGATAGAGCGGCAATAGCGCGCCAGTTCTTCCAGTTCGCCCGGTTCAATGGAAATAGCGTGATCCGAAAAAGGGAATATCTTTGCCATCTTCCGATCCAGCGTAAAGTGCCGTTCGATCAAAGCGGCGCCCATTGCCGCCGCCGCGAATGATGCATGCAAACCCTCGCTATGATCGGATAATCCTACCGGTACGTTAAAGCGTTCCGCCAGCGTCCGCATAACGTTCAGATTCATCTGCGTGATGTTTGCCGGATAGTCCGACACGCAGTGCAGTAAGATCAATTGTGTGTTTCCCGCTCCCCGAACCACCTGCACCGCCGCGTTCACCTCATCAATATCGGCCATGCCGGTCGCCAGTATGACGGGCTTTCCTTTTTTGGCGACATGCCGCAACAACGGGATGTTGTTGCCGTCCATTGACGCGATCTTGAATGCGGGAGCGCCCATCTGGTCCAGGAAATCGGCTGTGGCGGTATCGAACGCGGCGCTAAAAAGCGTTATGCCGGATTTCTTCGCGAAGGCGAAAAGTTCTTCGTGTTGTTCAAAGCTGAACGAAAGACGGCGGATGTTATCGTAATAGGGGATATCCGATTTCATGAAACTGTCGGGCTGGAAGGATTGCAGTTTTACCATTGCGGCCCCTGCGCGGTGGGCCGATTCGATCATCTTCTTGGCGTGTTCAAGATCGCCATTGTGGTTGATGCCGATTTCGGCTACCACTAACGGCGCGGCGTTGCCGCCGGCTGCAAGCCCTCCAATACTAACTGGACGCATTGGGAAATTGTACCATCACTCTTGGTAGAGAAAGGAAAAATCGGGAAATGTGTTTATAAAGGGGCAAATTGACTTATAATCAATCCAAATAAAAAATATTAGGGGGAGCAATGAGCCATTTTGGTTTGAAACTGTTTTCCGGATGCCTAGCCGCCAGTTTGATGCTGTTTACCTCTACCGCGGCGCTCGCGCACGGGGACGATGAACACGATATGGCCGATGAATCCCCCGCCGTCAGCCGTCCGGCAGCCATTTCGCCTGACGAAGCCGCGGCAATCAATGTGATCAACAACCGTTATCTGCGGGACGTGAAGCCAATTGTTAAACGAACCTGCTTCAACTGCCATTCCGATCAAACCCGGTATCCCTCGTATTACGTTATTCCCGGCGTGAAGCAGTTTATCGATTGGGATATCAGGAGCGCGCGGAAACATATCGATATGAGCTCCGATTTTCCCTTCAAGGGGCACGGCACACCGTTAAAAGACCTTAAAGCGGTTCAAAAGGAGGTGGAGGAGGGGGATATGCCTCCTTTCTACTACACAATACTGCATTGGGCCGATCGGCCTACGCCCTACGAAGTTCAAGTCATCGTGCGATGGGCTACCGAAGGAATCAAACTCCTTTCTTCCGGTTCGCCGGAACCGGCCGCCGGGCAATAAGTCCGGCGCGTACCGCCAGCGCGGTATTTATTAAGAAGATCAGCAGGGCGGCGCCGTTGAGGGCCGCTCCGGTTGCGCGCAAAGATTCTTTCATTGCGTGATCCCCGCCCACGCGCATCAGCAAAGAAAGGTGTAGCACCGCCACATGCAGGTAAAATGCGGGACGAAACGGCACCGCCAGATTGAGAACGGCGGGGAATATGATAGGGGCGTGTCCGAAGATCATGCTGAAAGCAAAACCGAGGAACAGTGAATGCAGCAATGCATCGTATTTGTATCCCGGAACCAACTCGGTTCCTCCCGCCAGCATCGCGCCCGCCATCGCCAGCCATACATATCCGGCCAGCAGGCAGACCGCCACGAAACGGGTAAGGCCTTCCTGTTTAACGGTGCGGCGTGCGACATCGTACATCAGCAGCCATAGCGAAAGCAGAATGAATCCCACGCCTGTAAGCCGATTTCCCCACGGCATTTCGGCCGCCGCAGCAGAAACACCCACAATGGTTGCCGTGGCAAAAATGGCGAATAGCATATTGATGCGCGGCGGATGCTGAAGGAACCGGCTTAGTTCCAGCCGTTCACCGGCGATAGTAAGGACAAGGAAAAGCGCCCACCATAAAACAAAATCAGGGAACGGATAACCAAGCTGCCAATAGATATTCCCCACCAGCCACACTACCGCTCCCAGGGCCATGACGGCATTGAAGAATGATAGTTGCCGGCGGAGTACCACGCCATACATTGAGACGAGCAGCAGGGAGGAGAGCGTTACGGCTGCCGCACCGGCTTCAACTCCCGCCAGATAGAGTAACGTGCCGAACCCTGCCAATGCCGGTGCGAGGTAGCCCCACGGGGCGCCAAGCGCCACGGCCCGTTCAAGGCCGATCACCGTTCCCAGGAATCCGCCGATCATAAGCGCTCCATGCGAGGCCGCGAGATTCTGGACCGGCACGGGGATTTCAATTCCGGCGCGCAACAAGCCGGCATAAATTCCGGCCAGCAGGCAGAGCATGCCCGCCCCGAGCAACGGGAACCTGATGCGGAGCCAAATGTTGTTCATGGTCCGGCTGGTCAGCCGACTCCCAATTTCCGTTTCGCCGCTTCAGACATCATGGTTGGTGCCCAGGGGGGATCCCATACCATCTCGACCTGGACATCGTTGATCTCAGGCAGTGCCCCCAGGACCGCGCCGCGCGCCTGGGTCTTCATGTATTCTGTGACCGGGCAGGCGGCGGTGGTCATGGTCATGGTCACTTTTACTGTGCCACCGTCGATCGCGGTGCCGTAGACAAGGCCCAGATCCACAACGTTCACGCCCACCTCGGGATCTATCACCGCCTTGAGTGCGGACAGTACTTCATCTTGTGTCGCCATAGATTTTCCTCTATCAATTTGTCCTTATAATACTCCCAATGGGAGAAAGAACCGGCTGACTTTTGTCAGGGCGGATGCCTATCGCCACCTCTCGGCATTCTCGATGATGTCCCGGATATCCCGGGGATAGAGTTTTTTGTTTTTTGCCAGTGCGGGAACCAGCCGCTTCATAAGGTCGTCCAGTGAGACCGGTTTATTGACTAAAACGGCCAGATATTCTTCAAGCCAGATACCGGAGGCTTCTTCCTCCCCGCCTTCCAAGCGGCCGGCGCAAGCGTGCGCCGCATGCAGTAAAGCTATGCGTGGGCGCAAATCATCCGGCAGTTTTCCCGGCGGGAGGTATCGGGCATGTTCCTGCATGCCAATGGTGCGGTAAATGGCAGAGGGGAGATCCCATGTAGTAAGCAGATGCTCGCCAAGAAGGGCCGGATGCAGAAGACCGATAAAAGGGGCCAGTTGGGGGTTCTGGCGTTTCATGAGAAGCGTTACCGACTTGCCGATATCGTGCAATAGGCCGATGGTGCTGCCGATGCCGGCCATCTCCTTTTTACCGATGGCGGTGGCCAATTCAGCAGCGGTCAGGGAAACCAGATATGAATGACGTTGCAGGCTGACGAATTCGCGCGTTGGGGGCATAGTTCCCTTGATGCCGGAATCCATGACGATCTGAAATACCTGATTGGTGCCGAGGAATATGAAAGCGCGGTGGATATCGGCCACTTTTTCCTGCAGGCCGTAATATGGGGAATTGACGGCTTTTAGAATCAGGCTGGTGAGCGACGGGTCGGTTCTGATTGATTCGGCGATTTCCGCCATACTCACTTTATCGTCAATCAACTTCGATGCGAGGTCAGTGGCGTAGCGCGGTAGTCTGGGTATTTTTTTAACTATATTATGGATAAGCTCAGAGTTGGTGCAGGCCCCGCTTTTTTCTTCGCTATGGCTTACAAAATCTCCAAGCTGTCCCATCTTGCCGATGCCGTCAGTCACTCTTTGCAGAAGGATGTCCAAGCGTTGACCGGCGATGGTCAGCAGATATTTCTGTATATGTATCTGCAATTTTTCCGGCAGTGTTGCAAATACCTGCGGGGTAAATGCAAGTAATTGTGTCTGATTAACCGCTACCGCAGTCGCCATACGCGCGGTATCACGTAGCATGGCCACCTCTCCCACCCAGTGACCGGCATCCAGGGTTTCGAGAGGCACATTTACGCCGGAAATGTTCTTATAGATGGCCACTTGACCGTCGACGATAAGGAAAAGGGTTTTATCTGTATCCCCTTCCTTCAGGATAATGTCGCCGGGGGCGAATCGGCGTTGTTCCGCGATATTGTAGATTACGCTTAGTTCCTTTTGGCCCAACTCTGCGAATGCGGGAATTTTATCTTTTAAAAGCATTACTCCCCCCCGGATGACGATTAGCCGCGAATATCTTTTACCCGTTATTAAACGCTGAAATGCCCCGCGACTCAAGCGGGAAATAAACAGGCGGACCGATTCATAAGGGGGTGAACGGTTAAAGCGGTAGGCTGAGGCATGCGGCATAAAAAACGACATCTTATTGCCAAAAGTGTCCAAGGGAAAAGATCAGCGATAATTTGTCAAATTACCTGTGCGCTGGCCGGCGAAAGGGCGATAAGAAAAAAAATGTTTGCTCATCGAGCCTTTTATTGCAAAATATGATCATAGAAAATATTGATATTCAATCAGTTAATTGAATACTTGAATGTCGGGGACATTTGAAGGAAAGGACTGCATTATGAATTTTATGTTTACTGCAGCGGGTTCTCCATTGGCAAAGCGCCGAATGATAATGACTCTTTTTGCGGCTTTTTTCCTTTTGCAATTTTCGAGTTCGGCACTTGCAGAACCTGAAACCGTTGCGGGCAAGATGATCATCGCGATCACCGTCGATACTCCCGCAGACAATAGGGATACTAAGCTTTGGGTACCCCTTCCGGTTTCGGACCAGTTTCAGACAATTGAGGATGTGAAGGTCGAAGGTAACTATGCGCACGAGGGGATATACAAGGAAAAGACCACCGGTAATTCCATGGTATTTGCCGACTGGTCGACGCTTCCCACAGAGCAAAGAAAGCTAACGCTCACTTTCAATGTCTCGACCCATAAACGCGCGAACAGGGATTTTGTTGACAAGGGTTTACCCATCCCCGCCGACGTCAAGAAATTCATCAAGGAAGAATATATGGTTCCCACCGGTGGACGGGTGAAGAAGATAAGCGATGGGGTCGTTGCAGGGAGAGTGAAAATTTCGGAAAAGGCGCGTGCCGTTTACGATTGGGTTGTGGACAACACGGTCAGAGACCCGTCGGTGCAGGGATGCGGCCCAGGGAATGTGGAGCAAACCCTAGATAAGAAAGGGGGAAAGTGCACCGATATAAGCTCCGTTTTTGTCGCGGTCGCCCGTGCGGCGGGAATTCCCGCCCGCGAGGTTTTTGGCATCCGCCTCGGCAAGGAAGAGGGAGTCTCTGATATGACCGGCGGGCATCACTGCTGGGCCGAATATTATGTGCCGGGTGTGGGCTGGGTGCCTGCCGATCCGGCCGATGTGCGGAAGGCTATCCTGGTAAATAAACTGGAAAACAATTCGGCGGAGGCGGAGAAATACCGCGAGTATTATTTCAATCAGCTTGATCCGTACCGGGTGGCGGTAGCTACGGGTGGCAGAGGATATTATCTGAATCCGCCGCAAAAGGGGGGCCTTTTAAACTACTTTATGTATCCGTATGCTGAGATCGATGGAAAACCGGTTGACTGGCTGGCGGGACAGAAGGAACTGAAATATAAGATCACCTTTGAAAAATCGTGACCCGATTTCATCCTAAATAAAAGGCCGCGATGATCTTTTTTAAGCAACATGAGGAGAGTAGTTATGAAAAAGGAACTGGTAATGGTTATCGCCATAGCCGGTTTGGTATTGGCTCCGTCGCTGTCGTATGCGGATACACAGGCTAGGATAACCCTTGCCGGCGACCCCTGTACCATTCCTCAGGCCAAGGTGCTTGCCGAAGCCTTCACAAAAAAGACCGGCGTGGAAGTGGTGTTCCTGCAGGGCAAGTGCAGAACCGGAGTGTCCGAAGTGCTGGATGGCAAGGCCGACATAGGGCTTGCCACGTTCAACTTCGATAAGGACGGGCTGGATAAAAGCTTACGTGACACCGTTGTGGGCAAAGCCCCGATTGTCATGGTCGTGAACAAGGCGAACCCCGTGAACAACCTCTCTTTGGCGGATCTGAAAGCGATTCTTGCCGGCAGGATCAGGAACTGGAAAGAGGTGGGGGGCAAGGACATGGAGATAAAAAACGTTTACCTTCAACCTTGCGTGGTGGAAACAATGGGCTATCAGGCGGAACATTACGGGCACGACATTAACCGCCTAAAACCGGAAAAGCCCGGCAATCCGGTGGCGGGAACAAATATGCTGGTAGAGCAGGATGAAGCCGCGATCGGGATGCAGTTGTTCGGTCATGAAAGCCAGAATGTCAAGGTGTTGACCGTTGATGGCAACCTCCCCGACGCGAATTCCTTTCCCGCCAAATACTCTTTTTACGAAGATTACAATTTGGTGACCAAAGGGGTTCCCACGGGCGCGGTAAAAGAATATGTAGACTTCGTGCTTGGCGATGAGGGGCAGAAAATACTCGCTTCGATAAAACATATTCCTCTGAAGAAAACGCGATAACCGGGTCTGTCCGGTATTTTTAGCCATGCGCGGGCCGCCCCACACGGCCCGCGCATTTTTTTTCACCAGCGGCTTGGGATAGAATCCCATTGAACGAGTTGGAATGATTATCCCGCTATCTGGAGGTTTATATGAAAAACCGGGTATTCAGGCTCACCACGATTCTATGCGCCGTTACCTGCCTTGCTTTTTGCGTTCCCGCATTTGCCAAAGACAAGGTTATTGAGGGGCTCAATTCTCCTGAAAGCGTCGCCCGCGTTGGCAAGTACCTTTATGTATCCAACGTCGGCGTGAAGTTGGCGCCGAACACGAAAGACGGCGACGGCTATATAGCAAAACTCGATCTGGACGGCAATGCCGTAAAGAAGGATTTCATAACCGGGCTGGATGCACCTAAAGGGCTTGTGGAGATGGGGAATGTACTGTATGTAGCCGACATCGACCATTTGTTTGGATTTGACCTTAAAAACGGCGAAAAGGTGTTCGCTCTTGATCTCAGCGCGGAGAAAACCGTATTTCTGAACGATCTTGCCATCGAAGATAATGACCATCTTTTCATCTCTGCCACAGACATCAATAAGATCTTCCAGGTGGACATTAAAACGAAAACCTACCGCGATGTCGGAGTGACCGTCTCCGGCCCCAATGGCCTTTGGTACGATGCGAAGGGGAAATATCTCTATGTCGTTGGATTCGCCAATCAGAATGGCAAGGCATCCGGCGAAGTGGGAGTGGTGGATCTTTCTCGCCAACCGGCGGAATATCAGAAAATAATTGACAGGCCGGGTTTTTATGATGGGCTTCAGCCGATGAGTGAGGGGGTCTTTCTCGTCTCTGATTGGGTGGCGTTCGAGCCGGAGCGGGGGGTGCTTATTCGCGTCAATGTTAAGAACAGGACATTTGAGGTCATTCCCGGCGCCTACGGCGGCCCCGCCGATTTTCTGTATTTCCGCGATAAGGCAGGACTCTACCCTCCGCTGTTGTACATTCCCCGGATGATTGACGGTAAACTGGAGATACGGACTCTCAAGTAATGTACTGTGTTTCCCCTGGGGAATGTTCCGGCGGTTCTCTTTTGATAGGCGAACCCCTATTTCGGCAGATTCTTCAACTGGGGGAACAGGATGACCTCGCGGATGGAATCCTGCCCGGTCAGCAGCATCGTAAGCCGGTCGATACCGATTCCTTCACCACCGGTTGGGGGCATCCCGTATTCCAGGGCCGTGACGTAATCCTCATCCATTGACTGGGCTTCCTGATCTCCACTCTCCTTCATCGCCACTTGGCTCATGAAACGTTTGTGCTGGTCTTCGGAGTCGTTCAATTCCGTGTATGCGTTGGCTATTTCCTTGCACCCGATGTAGAACTCGAATCGCTCGGTCAGCGCCGGATTGTCATCTCTGCTTTTTGCAAGCGGGGAAAGCTCTATTGGATAATCGTAGATAAAGGTTGGCTGTACCAGTTTCGGTTCCACCGCCACTTCAAAAAGTTTTTCCAGCACTTTTGCGCCTTTATCGGCTTTCTCGGTATGCACCCCTTGAACGCGAAGCCATTCTTTCCCCTTTTCCCAATTATGGATGACATCCACCGGCACCCCGCCGATCTTCTCTATCGCTTCATAAAAGGGAAAACGCGCATATTTTCCCGAAAGCTCTATGTCGTGTCCCATCCACTTGAGCGATGTGGTGCCTGCCACTTCAAGTGACAGCTTGTTGAGCAGATCTTCGGTGAGGTCCATCAGATCATGGTAATCAGCGTATGCCATATAGAATTCCAGCATGGTGAATTCGGGATTGTGCATGGTGGAGATGCCTTCGTTGCGGAAGTTCCGGTTGATCTCGTATACCCGGTCGTACCCGCCCACGATAAGCCGCTTGAGGTACAGTTCCGGCGCCACGCGCAGAAAAAGTTTCATGTCCAAGGCATTGTGATGTGTTTCGAAGGGGCGGGCATTGGCCCCGCCCGGTATCGCCTGCATCATCGGGGTTTCCACTTCGAGGAATCCGCGTTCGTCAAGATAACGGCGGATGGCACTGATGGTTTTTGCCCGTTTGACGAATATCTCCTTTACCTCTTCATTGGAGATGAGGTCCACATACCGCTGGCGGTATCGGGTTTCAACATTGGTGAGGCCGTGCCATTTTTCCGGCAGTGGTTGCAGGCTCTTGGCCAGCAGGGTGATTTTTTCAGCCTTGATGCTCAACTCGTTGGTGCGGGTGTAAAATACCGTTCCTTCCACGGCGGCTATGTCGCCGATATCGAATTTCTTGAAGGCTTCCAGACCCTCCTCGCCGAGGCCGTTTTTTCCCGCCATGATCTGGATTTTTGCGGTACCGTCGCGCAGGTCCGCGAAAATGGTTTTGCCCATATCGCGTATGGTCATCAACCGGCCGGCAACCGAGGTGCGGTAAGGGGCGGACTCCAGTTCTTCTTTTGTTTTGCTTTCGCAGGCGGTGCGCACCTGCCCGATGCGGTGCTGCGGTTTATACCGGTTCACATACGGTGTTGGCCCATTTTTACGCATTTCGGCCAGCTTGTCCCGCCGTATTTTTACCTGTTCGCTATCCTCAATCATTCATGTTTCTCCATAATAATCCGATAAGTAGACACTGGGTTTCAAGTATATCGTATTTTGAACCTTGTGCCGGAGGGGAAAACTTGACCCCCGGAGGGCGATTACCGTAAACTGGTAATAAGGGTTGTAAGGAGATTGTGCGATGCAATCGGTAGGTCTTCAGACGGTTTTGCAAATGAGCAACGTCGGGGAACGTATACACCAAAATGCCCTTACCCATGGTGCGGTGGTTTCCGAGCAGTTCAAAGACATCATCGAAAAACAGAACGAGGCGAAGAAGACCGAGGTGCAGGAATCCATGCGAACGGATATCGTGCAGCTACACCCGGA
>JAKAGL010000211.1 GCA_021815535.1 bacterium | reverse complement strand
CCCGAAGAGAAGATAGTGGTGGGCATGCTCCGTAGAAAAGACGTCATCACCGCCTATAAAAAAGCCGTCATACAGGTCTCTACATAAGAAAAAAAAGGCGAAAACCGCGCAATATGTTGCGTGATGTGGAATAATCTGCAACCGTTTTCTGATGTGTGTTTGTCGAAAAAACACTCGACTTCTTTGGCAGGTTTGGAGATAATAACTCCTTCAAGTCCAACGACTTTAATGAATTTTGGGGGCTGATTTTGAGAACGATTCATTCAGATGCCATCACCGCCGTGGTTAAAAAGATGGTGATGGGGGCCAACTTTGATCTTGGCGATGATGTTATCCTCGCCTTTGAAAAAGGGCTTAAACGGGAGGCTTCGCCGGTTGGCAGGGCTGTTCTGGGAACCCTGATCGAAAACGCCCGCATTGCACACGATGAGCAGGTACCGATCTGCCAAGACACCGGCATGGCGGTTTTTTTCATTGAGATGGGGCAAGAGGTCCATATAGAGGGCGCGTTGCTGCAGGACGCCATTGACGAGGGGGTGCGGCAGGGATACCAGGACGGTTACCTCCGCAAGTCGATTTGCGATCCCTTCACGAGGAAAAACACCGGCGACAATACTCCCGCTGTCATGATCCTTGACATGGTTCCCGGAGATACGTTGAAGATAACCGCTGCGCCCAAGGGAGGCGGCAGCGAAAACATGAGCCGCCTGACGATGCTGGCGCCCAGCGCCGGAAAAAGGGGGATCGTTGATTTTGTGGTGAAGCGTTGCGAGGAAGCCGGCAGCAACCCCTGTCCGCCGGTTATCGTGGGGGTGGGCATTGGAGGATCGGCAGAGAAATGCATGATTCTGGCGAAAAAGGCGCTGCTCCGCCATGTGGGAGAGCCAAGTGCCGATCCGGAATTGGCGGCGCTTGAGGCGGAAATGTTGGAGAAAATCAACGCGCTCGGCATGGGTCCGCAGGGGCTTGGCGGCACAACCTACGCCTTAGCGGTGCATGTGGAAAAGCATCCGTGCCATATCGCTTCGCTCCCGCTTGCGGTTAACATCTGCTGCCACGCCAGCAGGCATAAGGAGGCGGTGCTTTAATGGCTAACGAAATCAAAATCACCGCTCCGCTTGATGATGCCGCGGTGGCGAAGCTCAAGGCGGGGGATCAGGTATCGATCACCGGCGTTATCTACACCGCGCGGGATACGGCGCATAAACGCCTGGTGGACGCGCTCGACGCGGGACAGCCGTTGCCGTTTGACATGAACGGGCAGGTTATTTATTATGTCGGCCCATCCCCCGCGAAACCGGGCAAAGTGATCGGCTCCGCCGGGCCCACCACCAGTTACCGCATGGATCTTTACGCGGAGCGGCTGATGGAAAAAGGGATGAAAGGAATGATCGGCAAGGGGATGAGAGACAAGAAAGTCATAGAGGCGATGAGAAAACACAAATGCGTCTACTTCGCTGCGATCGGCGGGGCTGCCGCGCTCATCGCCCGATCCATTAAAGCTGTCGAAATTATCGCATATGAAGACCTCGGCCCCGAAGCGGTCCGCCGCATGGAAGTAGAGGATTTCAAAGCGGTGGTCATCAATGACATCTACGGCAACGACCTATATGATATAGGAAAGGCGCAATACAGGGTGGCTAAATGAGAAAACATGATGTGGTTATAGTTGGCGCGGGCTTGGCGGGTCTGCGCGCGGCATTGGAGCTGGCTGGTAAAGTGGACGTGGCGGTCGTCTCCAAAGTTTATCCCTCCCGCTCCCACTCGGGCGCGGCGCAGGGAGGCGTGGCCGCGGCGATGGCCAATGAAAGCGATGACAGTCCCGAACTCCACATGTACGATACCGTTAAGGGATCGGACTATTTGGGCGACCAGGACGCGATAGAGATCATGACCCATGACGCACCCATTACCATCACCGAGATGGAGCATTTGGGCTGTGTTTTTTCCCGCGACGCCGAAGGGCGCATTGCGCAGCGGGAATTCGGCGGCCACAGCAAGCCGCGCGCCTGCTATGCCGCCGACCGCACCGGGCACGCGCTTCTGCATACGCTGTACGAGCAGTCATTCAAATACAAAAAGGACATCACCTTCTACAACGAGTGGTACTTGCTTGACCTGATTTATCAGGATGGCAGCGCGCGCGGCATCGTCGCGATGGACATGAAGACCGGCGAGATCGAAGTGATTCACGCCAAGGCGGTGCTTTTTGGCACCGGCGGATATGGCCGGGCCTACAAGATCACTTCAAACGCATTTGCCAATACCGGCGATGGTATTATGGCCGCCTATCGGGCTGGACTGCCCCTGGAAGACATGGAGTTTGTCCAATTCCATCCAACCGGCCTGTACCAGCAGGGGATTCTGATGAGCGAAGCGGCCCGTGGAGAGGGGGGGTATCTTCTCAACGGCAACATGGAACGGTTTATGGAGCGCTATGCCAAATCGCGCATGGAACTGGCCCCGCGTGACATTGTTTCCCGCGCCGAGCAAACTGAAATTAACGAAGGGCGCGGCGCAGGACCGCGCAAGGATTACATCTACATAGACCTCCGCCATCTCGGCCGCGAGAAAATTCTGGAGAAGCTGCCGCAAATCCGCCAGCTGGCCATCGATTTCCTAGGTGTTGATTGTATCGACAACCCTATTCCGATTCAGCCGACCGCCCATTACAGCATGGGGGGTATTCCGGCGAGCAAGAATTGCGAAGTGTACAGCGATGAAAAGGGAACGATAGTGAAGGGTTTCTATGCCGCCGGTGAATGCTCCTGCATATCGGTTCACGGCGCCAACCGGCTTGGCACCAACTCGCTTCTGGACGCTACCGTTTTTGGCCGCAGGGCCGGCAAGAGCATCCTCAATTACGTTGTGGGGGCACAACACGAGCCGGTCAATGAGGCGGAGGAAAAACGCAAGGCCCGGAAGCGGATCGATGACCTTCTGTATACCCCCTCAACCGAGTCGGCCAACGATATCCGCAACGAGTTGAAGGAGATGATGACCACTAACGTCGGTGTCTACCGCGACAAGGAAAGACTGGCCGCCGCCCACAAAAAACTGAAGGAACTGCAACAGCGCTTCACCAATGTCCGCGTGGAAGATAAAGGGAAGGTTTTTAACACCGAGGTTATTGAAGCGCTGGAACTGGCTAATATGCTTGCCTACAGCGAGCTTATTATCACCGGGGCCGAGGCCCGCACTGAAAGCCGGGGCGCCCACGCCCGCGTCGATTATCCAAAACGCGACGATGCGAATTGGATGAAACACACCATGGCCTCCGCCGGCGCGGACGGTTCCATCCAGCTTAAGTACAAACCGGTGGTCATCACGAAGCACCAGCCGGAAGAAAGGAAGTACTGATGGCTAAGACGAAATTCCTTGTTTCACGTTATAACGCGGCGCGGGATACAAAGCCGTACCTGCAGGAATTCCGGCTTGAAATCCCCAAAGGGGCAACGTTGCTCGACTGTATTAACCTTATCAAATGGACGCAGGATGGCACGCTTACCTACCGCATGTCCTGCCGCAGCGCCATTTGCGGGTCCTGTTCCATGAAGGTGAACGGGCACGCCCGGCTTGCGTGCAAAACGCAGGCGGCCGATGTTATTGTCGACGGGGCGGTCACCATCGAGCCGATGGGCAATTCACCTCTCATCCGTGATTTGGCCGTCGACCTTGAGCCGTTCTTCAATGCCATTGACCGGGTGAAGCCGTACCTCGTCCCGGACGAAAGCAAACAGTGGAAGCGCGAAACATTGCAGAGCCATGACGATTACCGGAAGATCGAGGATGCCAGCACCTGCATTCTGTGCGCCGCCTGCTGGTCAGATTGCAATGTTCTGGAAGTCGACCCCCGCTTTCTCGGGCCGGCCGCGCTGGCAAAAGCGCAACGCTTTGTATACGATTCGCGCGATAATGATACGCACAACCGTATCGAGTTCTTGAGCCGCGTTACCGGCATGTGGGACTGCACGCATTGCGCCGAGTGCGCAACGCGCTGCCCCACCGACGCAAAGCCTTTGTTCCGTATCGAGGAACTCCGCACCGCGGCAATGACGCACAAGGTCACCAACAACAACGGTGCGCGCCACGTGCTTGCCTTCCGTGAAACGGTGGGCGGGCTGGTGCCCGGCATTGGTGGCGGTACGCTCAACGAAAACTATATACCGGTACGATCCGTCGGGTTCTTCAATCTGGACGGGATATTGAGCATCATTCCGGTGGGTGTCCGTATGTTCATCCGCGGCAAGAATCCGCCCATTCTTCCGCATTTCATTGACAAATTCGCTGAGGTGCGCGCGATGTTCCGCCGCTTTAACGACTATCGCAAGGAGCACCATAAATGAAGTACGCCCTGTATACCGGCTGTGTTGCCAAAGGCGCGGGTCGTGAACTGATGAGCGCCACCGTATATGCCGCCGAACGTCTCGGAATCCAAATCAGGGAAATGAAAGACGCGTCCTGCTGTGGCGCGGGCGCCATACAGGAGGATAATCCGTTGCTGGGCGACGCCCTTAATGCCCGCACCTTTGCGCTAGCGGAAGAGCAGGGGCTGGATATTATGACCATCTGCGGCACTTGCCAAGGGGTCATGCGC
>JAKAGL010000210.1 GCA_021815535.1 bacterium | reverse complement strand
TTAGGTTCAGTGCGTGAATTGACGGCTCTACAAATTGCCGAAGCATCGAAAAGAGTGATGAATCGCTGTTTTACTCCGGTTGAGGAAGAGACGATGATGCCGTTCATCGGCGCATATTATTGATATGCCTGTCTGTATCTACCGGAGAACGGTTTCTTATGTGTTAGACTTGTATCTAAAATGGTCTTGAAAAAATTATTTTCAGCGATACGGTAAGGGTTCGGAACCAGGATTGCCAAAGGATGTTTTCATAATGAGCATTGCAGAATACATTGAAGTCTCGATTTTCCGCAAAAATGGGTTCTGGACCACCCTTATCATGGGTCCATTATTATTAGGGTATTTGCTTTTATACCCCAACCTTATACTCCATGCTACTGAATTCAGTAAAACATACATCAAGTATCCTTTAATGGCTTCTCTATTTCTGATTACCTTTGTCTTAGGTGTGCGGGCAATTGTTAATTACTGGTTTTTTATGATTGTTTTGGCTTTATTGGTCTTCAACTACATTTATGTTCAAACCCATCCTTTGAGTCAATTTCCAATGCAGGCGGTTTTGTTTTTGCTATTGGCTGGGATGTATTACCGTCATCCGAATTTTATTGGATTGTATTTTAAGGCATCCATTTTTGTTTCAATAATATTTTCTTTGCAAACGATAATTGTTTTTTTTTGCTGGCTAGGAGAGGTGCTGGGCCTAGGGACGGCAATTCACGTGCAATCTTGGATCTTTCAGGGTGAAAGTCAGGCGAGGGTGATAAATTTATTCTTGGGATCTAATGGCTGGGTGAATGTGGCATGGTGGGCCGGCTTTCGTGCTTCTTCGTATTTTTCCGAAGCAGCCCGTTTTGCTTATTTCTTAACTCCTTTTCTTTATGTGACCGCTTATCTGCGCGGCCGTTCTCTTTACTATTCGGCTGCTTTTTATTTGATCAGTCTGAGTATTATCCTTACGTTCTCAGTGGCCGCATTTGCCTCCATAGCTATCACCTACTTTCTTTGGCGATACGGTACGCTTTCAAAAAAGATCAAATTTTTATTTCTTCTTGTGTGTATTTTGATCCCGATATTTTTTATCTCGTATGTGGCTAATCAGGAATTATGGGATACTATATTTTACAAAGGCCAGTCAGCGCATACACGTATACTTGCATTTAATATTCTGATGAAAATGATTGGTATGCATTTGACAGGCTGCGACATGATCAACCCTCTTTGTGTCAAAGTTATTGCGAAGGTCACATGGGCTCCTTTGTTCTGGTTGTTATTTTCTGGAGTTCAAGGTTTTTGTTTTATGTTGTTAATGCTTCTATATTTTGGATATGTTCTTCTCTATCTGATTAATACAGGTGGGGAGTTTGAGAGGGCTCTTGGGTATGGTGGTGTCGCCGTTCTGCTTGAGCAGACTTGGTGGGGAAACTATTTGGAATTTCCTTTTATCGGGTATTTCGCTATATTGATTGCTGTGGTTGCCATCCGGCGGAAGTTGAAGAAAAAATATGGTGTTACTGGGAAAAATGGTGAATTCGGAAATGAATAGGCTCAAGACGCAAATGTGAGCCCACCCCCAGAGATAGGAGCATTTTCCAATGCGAAATTCCTTAAAATAATTGACAAGTAGTGAGTCGCATAAAGAATAGGTTAGCAGGATAATAAATCGTTGGGAATGAATGAATAAATTGTATAGCTTTCCGAAAACGGCTGGATTGGATGTTCAGTTGTTTAAGCAGCGGGCCATCCGAAATCTTTATTGTGGTTTCTTGAATTTATCGGATGTCATCGATTTGCTTGTACGCAAATACCAGCGGTATTTTGAAGTTCTGATCCGCCGCGACCCTCATGCCGTGGGAAAGAAACGCCCCTCATGGCTGACGGAGATTCGGCCATCTATTTCCGACGCTAGCGCCGAGACTATTTGTTCACGGATCCCTTATGTAATGAGCGGATTAGGCGCAATATCTTCGGCTCCTGTGTGGGAGGAACCCGCCAATGAGCCCGAGGATTATTTTGCCGCACATCGTTTTGCCTGGCTTTTAACGTGCGATCCCCTGAATTCCGCTCAGGCTGCTGACGCCCGCACCCGCGTTGATGAATGGATAACAGGGAATAACAATCTGATGGATCGGGCGTGGGAGACGTATTCTGCCTGTGAGCGGATAGGCAATCTGGTCTCGTGGCTTTCTTTGATTCCTCAGGAGACCCGGGTGAAATTCCTTCCTAAAAATAGTGAATCGTTCTTCCGCGCCTCTGCAGCCACGATTGTTGCCCATCCGGAATATTATGGTAACCTTCGAACGAACAACCATATTCTAAACAACGGGCGCGCTTTGGTGATGTTGGGGCGCATTTTGGGTGATACCGGCATGCATGACCGGGGCGTTGCCATTCTGGAACGAATGCTGCCTGTGATGGTGGGCGAAGGGGGAATGCTTCGGGAACGATCGTCGCACTACCAATTCGTGGTATTGGGATGGGTGTTGGATGCATCACGCTATGCCGCCACGCCAGGAACCAAAGAAGTGTTTGGCCCCTATGTGAAGCGGATGGCCGGCGCTGCCGTGAGATTGCTGGACGGGCGGGGTGCCTTGGCGGCGGAGATAGGGGATATTTCCCCCGATATGTCGCCTTCCGCTTCGCTGGCGCGGCTAGCTTTGTTGCATCCTGGCTGGCAAAACGGGACGGCGCCCGTTGACGGGCCATCAACGGATGACTGGTATTTTTTGTCAGCCGGTGGATCTCGCGTAATGGTTAATTATCCTGTCGGGAACTATCCTTTCCGGTATCCTACCCACGGGCATTGCGATTTGACCTCGTTTGTTTGGAGTCTGGACGATGAACGGATACTTGTGGATGCCGGCAGGTTTCGATATACAACTGATACTGTTTCAGAGCATCAACGGAGCGCGGCCGGGCACAACTTGCCGCTGGTCGATGGTTTTTCGCCCCTCTGTGAGCCTTTTGGGGTGAGTGGGTGGATGCCCACACCTTACGCCTCCGCAACGCTGGTAGTGGAAGGCATCGCCCCGAACAAACTGATCATGCGGCATACAGGGCTGGAGCGGCTCCAACGGGGGATGCGGCACTTGCGCGCGATTGATGTGAAGGATCAGGGTATCGACGTGGTGGATAGCTTTGCGGGGAGTGGCGTGCATACGGTAACTTTGTTATGGCATTTCCCATTGACGTTCAGGCCTCTTGCCGATAATGGCGGCGCGGGCAATGGGCGGTTCGAAGTCACGGTGGAAACCAGCGGTGCCGGTCCGACGAGCTATCACTGGTTTTATGGCGATAGCGCTGGACTGCGTGCCTCCCGCGCCTACGGCACCAGCGAATCACTCACAACGCTGGTAGTTGAACTCCGGTGCTCCTTTCCAGCAGAGGTACGAACGTCATTCCGGGTGGCGCCATGTGCGGCATAGCCGGGATTATCCGGTTCGATGGTCGTCCGATCGATGAAGCGTTTATCCATGGCGTCGCCGAAGGGTTGGCGCACCGTGGCCGGGATAGTCAGGGGGTCTTGTTTGGTTCCGCCGTGATCTCCGCGCGGGGGAATATTTCGCGCACCGCCGAAATCGCTTTGGCGCACCGCCGCCTTTCCATCATTGACCTCAATCAGGAGTCGGCGCAACCGATGAGCTATGCCGACGGCGGGTTGTGGATTGTTTTCAATGGCGAGATTTACAACTATATTGAGTTACGTGAAGAACTGGTGCACCGCGGCCACCACTTCCGCACCCGGTCGGATACCGAAGTGATCCTCGCCTCTTATGTTGAATGGGGCGAGGAGTGTGTGAAGAAGTTCAACGGCATGTTTGCGTTCGCGTTGTGGGATGAAAAGGGGCAAAAACTATTTTGCGCGCGCGACCATGTTGGGATAAAGCCGTTTTATTTCCATTGCGGTAACGGGTTTTTTGCCTTCGCTTCGGAGGCAAAACCGCTGGCAAAGGGTTTGGGAAAAGCGCTCGATTCTGACGGGGTTCTCTCATATTTGTTATGCATGTATGTGGCCGGCAACAAAAGCATGTTCGAAGGAGTCGAAAAACTACCACCCGCAACCGCCATGACCATAGGGGCGGATGGCGTGCGCCGCATCTGGCGTTATTGGTCTCTGGAAAAGTTTGCAACCGCCGTCCTCACGCCCGATTCCGACCGGGAGCTTACAAGGGCCATTGAGGATGCCGTTGCCCTGCAACTGCGCAGCGATGTTCCGGTGGGGGTGCTTCTTTCCGGCGGGGTGGACAGTACGCTGATAACGGCAATCGCCGCCGGTAAAATTTCCTCTTTTCATACGTTCACTATCGGATACGAAGGAATGGCGGTGGATGAGCGCGCCCACGCCAAGAATATAGCCCGGCGTTATGGCACCATTCACCATGAATATCTCGTCAAAAAAGCGGAGGTGATGGAACGGGTGGTTGCCTCGCAGCGCGTGAAGGTGAACTGATGGGCGCCAAGGTAACCGACATCCAGAGCGCCCCGGCGGATATCACTGTCACCGACCGCCGCGGGCGTGTGCTGACGCTCAAGAAGCCAAACGTCATCGCCCAATACCAGCTGGTGCGCATGCTGGGGGGCGACGTCTCGGCAAACCAGAC
>JAKAGL010000209.1 GCA_021815535.1 bacterium | reverse complement strand
AGAATTTACCCCTTATTTTTAACACCAATTGAGGGATTGCCAAATGGGAATGACGATTACCGAAAAAGTCCTTGCCGCACACGCAGGGCTGAAAGAAGTTGCGCCCGGCCAACTGATCAACTGCAAAGTCGATATCGCCCTCGCCAACGATATCACCGCGCCGATCTCCATAAAGGAATTCAGGCAGGCGGGAGCCACCAAGGTGTTCGACAAGGAAAAGGTGGCGTTGGTGCCGGACCACTTTGCGCCTAACAAGGATATCGACAGCGCCAACCAGGTGAAAATGGTGCGCGAGTTTGCGCTTGAGCAGAACCTCACCAACTTTTGGGATGTGGGCCGCATGGGCGTTGAACACACCCTGCTGCCGGAGCAAGGGGTAGTCGGTCCCGGCGACCTGGTCATCGGCGCGGACAGCCACACCTGTACCTATGGGGCGCTGGGGGCGTTCGCCAGCGGGGTCGGAAGCACCGACCTTGCCGCCGCGATGATCACCGGCGAGGCGTGGTACCGCGTGCCGGAGACCATGCTCTTCAATCTGAAGGGAAAACCGGCCAAGTGGATCACCGGCAAGGATGTCATCCTGTACATCATCGGCAAGATCGGCGTGGATGGCGCCCTGTACAAAGCGATGGAATACACCGGCGACGGCGCGGCGAACCTTTCAATGGACGACCGCTTCACCATCTGCAACATGGCGATTGAGGCCGGGGCCAAGAACGGCATCTTCATTCCTGACGCAAAGACCAAGGCATATGTTGAAGGCCGCTTCAAACGGACGCCGAAATACTACGCTTCGGACGCCGACGCGAAGTATGGCGAACGGATGGATATCGACCTTGCCACCATGGAGTTGCAGGTTGCCTTCCCCCATCTGCCGAGCAATACCCGCACCATCAGCAACGTCGGAACCGTGAAAGTTGACCAGGTTGTGGTCGGCTCTTGCACCAACGGCCGCTACAGCGACCTGAAGATCGCGGCCGATCTGATGCGCGGCAAAAAGGTCGCCAAGGGGGTACGGATGATCGTCATTCCCGCCACGCAGGATATTTACAGGCAGGCGATGAAAGACGGCCTGCTGGAAGTGTTCATCGACGCCGAAGCGGTGGTCAGCACACCCACCTGCGGGCCGTGCCTCGGCGGCCACATGGGCATTTTGGGGGCGGGCGAAAAGGCGCTTACCACCACCAACCGAAATTTTGTGGGGCGCATGGGGCACCGCACCAGCGAGGTGTACCTCGCCGGTCCGGCTGTTGCCGCCGCCACCGCTATTACAGGCAAGATCTCTTCACCGGAGGATGTGCAGTGAGTAAAGTATTGAAGGGAAAAGCCCATCTGTTCGGCGCGGACATTGATACCGACGCCATCATCCCGGCACGCTATCTCACCACCATCGACCCGGTGGAGTTGGCAAAGCATGTGATGGAAGACGCCGATCCCGAATTCCCCAAGAACGTGAAGGCGGGCGATGTGATCGTGGCGCAAAAGAATTTCGGCTGCGGCAGCAGTCGCGAGCACGCCCCGATAGCCATCAAGGGGGCCAAGGTAAGCTGTGTCATCGCCAAGTCGTTCGCGCGCATCTTCTACCGCAACGCGTTCAATATGGGGCTGCCGATCTTCGAATCGGCCGACGCTCCGGATCGTATCAAGCCGGGCGACGAGTTGGAAGTGGATATGAATACCGGCGTGATAAAGAATGTCACCCGCAACGAAAATTACCAGGCCGCGCCCATACCCCCGTTCATGCAACAGCTCATCGAGGCGGGCGGCCTGATGGCGTCGATCAAAAAGAAAATGGGAGTGAAATGACATGCCGTTGATAGCATTGTGCGCGGGCGACGGTATCGGCCCCGAAGTAGCCGCCGAGGCGGTGAAGGTGCTGAACGTCATCGATAAAAAGATCAAGGTAGGCTTTGAATACGTAGATGCCCCGGTGGGCGGCGGAGCCTATGACAAGTTTGGCACACCGTTGCCGGAAGAAACGCTGGTGAAGGCAAAGAAGGCCGACGCCATATTCCTTGGCGCGGTCGGCGGCCCCAAGTGGGAAAAGCTGGATTACAGCGTGCGCCCTGAACGGGGTTTGCTCGGGCTGCGCTCGGCGTTGGATCTCTACGCCAACCTCCGCCCGGCCAAGATGTTCGCGCCGCTGGTCGACGCCAGCACCCTCAAGCGCGAGATCGTCGAGGGGATCGACATGGTGGTGGTGCGCGAGTTGACCGGCGACCTTTACTTTGGAAAACCGCGCGGCGTGGAGACGCTGGCGGATGGCACCAAGCGCGGCATCAACACCATGGTGTACACCACCCCCGAGATCGAGCGGATCGCCCGCGTGGCGTTCGAGATCGCCCGTAAGCGGAGCCGCAAGGTTTGCAGTATCGACAAGGCGAACGTGCTGGAAACCACCGAGCTGTGGCGCGACGTGGTGCAGGGGTTGCGCGACAGGGAATACCCCGATATCAACCTCAGCCACATGTATGTTGATAACGCCGCGATGCAGCTGGTGCGCGCGCCGAAACAGTTCGACGTGATGGTGACCGGCAACATTTTTGGCGACATCCTTAGTGACGAAGCCTCCATGCTCACCGGCAGTATCGGCATGCTTCCTTCGGCCTCCCTCAACGGGAAGAAAGGGATGTACGAGCCAATACATGGCAGTGCGCCGGACATCGCCGGGAAGGGGATAGCCAATCCGATAGCGTCCATCCTTTCGATGGCGATGATGCTGGAGTACACCTTTGACCGTTCCGACGCCGCGCGCGTCATCGAAAACGCCGTGGCGAAGGTCTTGGCCAATGGCTACCGCACCGGCGATATTTATTCACCCGGCACCACCAAGGTCGGCACCGTTGAAATGGGCGATCTCATTGTGAAGGAGCTGTAATGGGCCGCGAATACAATATTGCCATCGCCGGAGCCACCGGCGCGGTGGGGCAAGAGTTCATCAAAGTGCTGGAGGAACGCAAGTTTCCGGTAAAGAGCATCAAAATGCTCGCCAGCACCAACAGCGTGGGGAAGGAGCTTGATTTCAACGGCCGCTCCTGCAATGTTGAGCAACTCACCGAATCATCGTTTGAAGGGGTCGAGATAGCCCTTTTCAGCGCGGGGGGCGACCGGAGCAAGCAGTTCGCCCCGGCGGCGGCGAAAGCCGGCGCGGTGGTCATCGATAATTCAAGCGCGTGGCGGATGGATGCCGATGTGCCGTTGGTGGTGCCGGAAGTGAACCCCCACGCTATTGCGCAGTACAAGAAGAAGGGGATCATTGCCAACCCGAACTGCTCCACCATCCAGTTGGTGGTGGCCCTGAATCCATTGCACAAGAAGGCGAAGATAAAGCGGGTGGTGGTATCCACCTATCAATCGGTTTCCGGCGCGGGACAAAAGGGGATAGAGGAACTTTCGCAACAGGTTCGCGATCTCTTTTCCTTCAAAGGGGTGACCACGGCGGCGTTTCCGCACCAGATCGCCTTCAACTGCATTCCGCAGATAGATGTGTTCGAGGCGGACGGCTACACCAAGGAAGAGAAGAAGATGATCAACGAGACCCGCAAGATCATGGAGGCGCCCGCCATCGAGGTATCGCCGACCTGCGTGCGGGTGCCGGTGTTCTACGGGCACAGCGAATCGGTGAACATTGAATTTGAAAACGCGGTCACCCCGGAAGAGGCGCGGGAGATATTGAAATCGGCCCCCGGCGTGACGGTGGTGGACGATACAGCGAACCGGCTTTATCCGCTTGCCATTGAAGCGGCAGGGAAGGACGATACCTTTGTCGGCCGAATCCGCCGCGACCCGGCGGTGAAGCACGGCCTTGCCATGTGGATCGTATCGGACAACATACGCAAAGGGGCGGCGCTCAACGCAGTGCAGATCGCCGAAGAGCTGGTGAAACAGAAGCTGATCTAGCACGCCGTTTAGCGCAATATCGGGGAGCCTGCAATCGGCTCCCTTTTTTTTCGGGGCTGCGAACCCGCGTTTTCATAAACCGTGGGAGATATGCTTTTGCCGGATGCGTACAGATAAAAAACAGGCCGTCCCGAATTGAGGGAGGAAAAGGTTTCGGGACGGCCTTACATACCGGGCTCTTCTCAGAGACCCGTTATCAGCTATGACATCGTGCGGGTCTACATCAGCAGGTTCATCACACGGAAGAGGATGTTCGGTAGTTTGAATGCCAATCGCTCCTGTTCATTTTCTTCTTTCCCTCATTACAAAATGAATAACCCGCCAAGCAGTCCGGCCACTACCCCAATCATGGCCGCGATCGCTTGAGCGTAATAGTCTTCACTGTTCATCATGGCTATTCTTGCCTCATTCAGATTGATTTCTTTGCTCATATCCCATCTATTGAGCAAAGGTTATGCCGCCGGTTAACTATTCAATAAAACAATAGGATAGGTTGAATACGTGATGGGAATGATTAAAGATGTGTATTTACTCAAGGTATGCGTTGTACACAAAAACAGACATTGGCTAAAGGCCGGTAAAAAGTATTATTTATCCAGCTTGTCGAGAAGGCGGAGGAGGCCATCGAGGATGGTGATCGGGTGCGGCGGGCAACCGGGGATATAGAGATCGACTTTAAGCCAGGAGGGGACGCCATTGCGCGTTTCGGCGTGTCCGGCGTAGAGGCCGCCGCTGA
>JAKAGL010000208.1 GCA_021815535.1 bacterium | reverse complement strand
GCATGAAGTTCTAAAATGGCCTCGTCATCGTCAACCACCAGAATGCTGTTTTTCATACGCTCCCCCGGAACTTGCCAAAAACATCCTACCCGTTGATATAACTATCCAACTTTTTGTACCCAACGTCAAGGTTCCGCAGTGCCGCCGCGCCATAACAATGAAAACAATTATTTTTTTAACCGCCATTTTAAGATTCATTACGTTGGACTTGTGTCAAAAAGACGGGATCGGCCGCAAAGCGGCTGTCCGCTTTTTTGATTCCCTGCCTGCTATGATTAAAAAAAAAGCCCGTCCTTGCGGACGGGCTTTTTCATTATTTATGGTGGCGGTGCAGAAGGGCGGAATCGGCCGCGCGCGCCTTCGCATCACGCTCCGGCTTGCGCGGCCCGGCTCGCTTGCTACTCCGGCATCCTGCCGGAGTGCGCTCCCTCAACGGTCGCGCCGCTCACTCGCTTCGATTCCCTGCATGCTATGAACAAAAAAAAGCCCATCCTTGCGGACGGGCTTTTTCATTATTTATGGTGGCGGTGCAGGGAATCGAACCCCGGACACTGCGAATATGAGTCGCATGCTCTAACCAGCTGAGCTACACCGCCGGATCAATCTTTCTTCGGCTTCTCCCGTTTTTCCGGATCCTCCGGTTCGGGCGCTTTCGGAACGCCTAATGCGAGATCGCGCGTGAAGTCATTACAGTACAAGCCCGAAGACTCATACGAAAATTTTTTCTTGCACTCGCCGCGCCAGGCGCAAACCGCGCATTCAGTTACTTTTTTCACTTTATTTAAAGAAGCACATTATGCGTGGTGGGCATGGCCGTGTCAAGACGGGAATTGGATAAATGAAGCCACGCTCACGGCGCGGCCCCATCACCGGCGAATCCTGAATAAATACCCGGATCAATCGGCGACGACAAAACCGAGCTCCCGCAGAATCACCGGCATCGGTTGACGCGTGTGGATATGCAGAAACCGCGCAATGTCCATTTCAAAACGGTTGATGGCGCCGTTCCGCAACAGCTTTCGCAGGCTCGCGCCGTCAAACAGATGGAAGAAATGGAGCACGGACAGCTTCATTGAACGTCCTTCCTGCGCCATCTTATCGAGCAACGTGCGGGCAAGCCCCTGATTGATATTCCGCAGCGACCGCACGGCGGCGCAGGCGATCTTCACATCGGCGTGCCGGACATACTTTTCCAGAATAAGTATCGATTCCTGATCCCCCACCAGTCCCAGGCAATGGAGTATCTCTTCGGCCACCGGCCCTCTGGCGGAGGGAAGCCGGTCACGAAGCAGGGAAAACGCCCCCGCCCCAAAACAGTGGGTAAGCGCCCGGGCCGCCTGCCTCACCACAAACTCGTTTTGAGATTCTTCAAAACGGAGCTTCAGTTCATCGAATGGAAGTTTCAACAGCATCGGATCGAGAACGGAAAATTCATCCTTCCGCATCGTGCGGCGCTGTTTCCGCTCAGAGGCGCGGGCATAACCGGCAGCTTCTTTTTTGGCGCCGAAGATATTGCCAAGTTTTTCGTAGATCAGGGCGGAGGTTTTCTTTTTCTGAGGCACCGGCTTGATGCCCAGCGACTTATAGTGCTTTAAAATGTGATTGTACGCCTTTACGACCTCTTTGAATTTTTCCGGATTTCCCACGCCGCCATTGGCATCAGGATGGTAAAGGTGAACTGCGCGACGATAGGCCTTTTTTATTTCGTTGAGGTCGGCCCCCTCATTTACGTTTAATAGAGCGTAATTTTTTTTCATTTAACCTGATTTACCCCCAAGTTTTGCTAAATTACATCAAATTAGGTGTAAATTGTCAACCATAAAAATCGCATTTGCATAGTTCCCAAAATAGGTAACTCCTTAATTTTATATATCGGTATAACAGGGCCAGAGACTTTAATACTTATTGCGGAAGCACTCCTCTTAAATCCGCAACACACTCCTCAGACCTCATATTTTACCCCCATCACTAGAAATCGGCATTTTTTTATGCCCGCTTCACCAACTTGATTATTTCCGACGCTCCAAACTATAATGTGCGAATGGGCACACACAATACTAAGAATAGTGCGGTTACGCTTGAACACGGACAGCCCCCGATAGACAAGGTTGCTATCGCAAAAAGGATCAGGGAAATAAGGGATGCCGCAACACTTTCCGAATTCGGCAAAAAGCTGGGGGTGGCCCATACCACCGTGAAACGGTACGAAGAAGGGATGCTCCCCTCCCCCGAGATCCTGATGGCGATTGCCAGGATGGCGGAAAAAGATATGGAGTGGCTCCTCACGGGGAATGAACGGCGGGAAACACTGCCGCCCCTTCCGCCGGGAAAACTCTCGGAAGAGGAATACCTTTCGATACCGCTCATCGAAGGAAAAATCGCGGCTGGCGAGCCGATCATCCCCGAAGAAAAAATCATTGAGTGGGTTGTACTGCATATCCGGCCCGTCAGGAAAGCGGCCGGATCGAAAAACGACCTTGTCGCCTGCCGCGTGCGGGGGGATTCCATGTATCCACACATCACCAACGGCGACATCGTGGTGATAGACCGCGGCATTGAAAAAGCCCATCCGCACGAAAAGAAAATCTACGCCGTCTGGACCGATGGCGGCATCACGGCGAAGATGGTTCAACAGCAGGGGCATACGCTGTTCCTCTTGCCGCTCAACCCGGCCGAAAAAGTGCGCACCGTCGACCTTAGGGAAAATCCCTCCCCCATCGTGGGGTTGGTGATCGGCGCGTGGAAGGATTTCGGACGCCTGTGATAAGGATAAAAAAACTCTTTAAGATCGTGGGGGTGTCCGCCGCAATCGCCCTTCTCGTTGCGGCGCTGTTCCATGCGCCGCTGTTAAACGCGCTCGCCGGTTCGCTGGTGCGCGCCGACCCATTGCGCAAGGCCGACGCCATCGTGGTGCTGGTGGGCGACCGGAACGGCGACCGTATGGCGGAGGGCATCCGCTTATACAAAGAAGGTTTTGGCAGATACATCGTTTTTTGGGGCGGGCAAGTTTACTGGAAATACAACTACGCCGACCTGATTCTGGGACAGTTGAAGGAATCCGGCATCGAGCCGGACCAGACGGCCTATTCCACGCGGGAGATCACCCCATACAACACCGTAGGTGAGGCGCTGGAAAACCTCCGCACGCTGAGAAGCCGCGGGGCAAAGTCATTCATACTCGTCACCTCGCACTATCACACCGCCCGCGCGGGACGGATTTATGACCGGCTCACGGCAAATGACGGCATGAAGGTCATCGTCCACCCCGCCGAAGACAGCCTGGTGCACATCCACGATTGGTGGCAAGATCACGACAGCGCAAGGATCATATACTTGGAACTGCAAAAAACGCTTTGGTACCGTCTTATCGACCTGCTTAAGGGCAGATAACCGCCGTCGGGCGGAAGCTCCGTCAGCTCCCCTTGCTGGTGCGGACGATCTTTTTGATGATGCCGGTGGTGGATGAGCCTTCGATGTAGCTGATGGTTTTGACCGCGCCTCCCCAGCTTTGCACTTCCTTGTGCCCCACTATCCCCTCGATGGTGTAGTCGCCCCCTTTTACCAGGATGTCCGGCTTCACCGCCTTGATGAGCTTCAGCGGGGTTTCCTCACCGAACACGATCACCTGATCCACGCAGTCCAGGGCCGCCATGATGTGGGCGCGGTCATGCTCGTTCACCACCGGGCGGGAGGGGCCTTTGAGCCGCCGCACCGATGCGTCGGAATTGAGGCCGAGAAACAGCCGGTCGCCCAACGCGCGCGCTTTTTGCAAGTATTGGATATGTCCGTAGTGAAGGAGATCGAAACAGCCGTTGGTGAAAACGACCTTGTGCTTTTTCTTGCGCAGGTTCTCGGCAAGCGCCGCGGCGGCCTTGGCGTCGACGATCTTGCTTTCGCCCAAACCCGCTTCGCCCCCCAGCGCATGGCGGATCTCATCCAGCCCCACCCCCTCGGCGCCCAGATGCGCCACCTGCAGACCTCCCGCGTAGTTCGCCAGCCGCGCCGCTTCTTCCGGCAGAAATCCACCAAGCCACGCGGCGGTGAACACCGCCACAACGGTGTCCCCGGCGCCGGTCACATCGAACACTTCTTTCGCCACCGTCGGGAAAAACTTTCCCGCCGTTCTTCCTTCGAACAGCGCCATACCGTCGGCGCTCAGGGTGGCCAGCACCGATCCGATGCGGTGATCCTTGATAAGCGCGCGGGCCGCCTTTTCAATACCCGGCTTATCGGGACAGTGCGTCCGCGCGGCTTTCTCCAGCTCGTGCCGGTTCGGGGTGATGACGCTGGCCCCCCGGTACTTGGCGAAGCTCTCCCCTTTCGGATCGACCACCACCGGTTTGCCGTTTTTACGCGCCCAACCGATGATGTCGGCCAATAGTGCGTTGGTAAGCAACCCCTTGTTGTAATCGGAAATCACGATACCATCCGCTTTGGCGGCGGCTTTTCGGAAGTGTGCAAAAACCCTGGCTTCCATTTCCGCCGGTATCGGATGGCGCTTCTCGCGGTCGATGCGGAGCAGTTGCTGATGCTGCGCCATCACGCGGCTCTTCTTGATGGTCGGCCGGTCGGACAGCGCAACGAGGCCGCGCATGGAAATGCCCCTTTCCTTCAACAGCCGTTTGAGGCGCACCGCGTC
>JAKAGL010000207.1 GCA_021815535.1 bacterium | reverse complement strand
CCGGCAAAGACGGGACTTCCGCCAGTTCTTCCGGAGACAGGCCGTAGATATCCTTGTCGAGCGGTTGACCGGGGTTGATCTTGTTCTGGATGCCATCAAGACCGGCCATCAACATCGCCGCGAACGCCAGATAGGGATTGCAGCTCGGGTCGGGATAGCGGACTTCAATGCGCTTCGCCTTCGGGCTGCTCGAATAGACCGGAATGCGGATTGAGGCTGAACGGTTACGGCTGGAGTAAGCCAGATTCACCGGAGCTTCAAAACCGGGCACCAAGCGCTTAAAGCTGTTGGTGGTCGGCGAGGTGAAAGCCACCAGCGCCTTGGAGTGCTTCAGAACACCGCCGATGTAGTGCATCGCCATTTGCGAAAGGCCGCCGTACTCATTGCCGGCGAACATCGGCTTGCCATCCTTCCAGATAGACTGGTGAACGTGCATGCCCGAACCGTTATCTCCCTGGATCGGCTTGGGCATGAAGGTTGCCGTCTTGCCGTTCTGCCACGCTACGTTCTTCACGATATACTTGAAAAGCATCAGCTTGTCAGCCGCGTCAACAAGGGTGCTGAAACGCATATCGATCTCGGCTTGGCCCGCGGTGGCGACTTCATGGTGCTGGGTCTCGATCCGGATGCCAGATTGTTGCATCACATCCACCATTCTGTCGCGCAAATTCATCTGGGAATCGGTCGGAGCAACCGGGAAGTAACCCTCTTTGTAGCGCGGTTTGTAGCCGAGGTTCGGCTTCTCGTCACGCCCCGTGTTCCACTGGGCCTCGTTGCTGTCGACAGAGTAGAAGCTGTGTCCCTGCTTGGTATCGTAGCGGACGTCGTCGAAAATGAAAAATTCTGCCTCAGGCCCCATTACGGCGGTGTCGCCGATGCCGCTGGAGCGCAGATACGCTTCGGCCTTCTGCGCGATGTAGCGCGGATCGCGGCTGTAGCTTTCATGGGTCAGCGGGTCCTTGATATTGCAGACCAGGGTGATGGTCTTGCGCTCGAAAAACGGATCGACCACCATGGTGGAGGGATCCGGGATCAGCACCATGTCTGAAGCGTGGATTGGCTGCCAGCCACGGATGGATGAACCGTCGAAACCGGCCCCTTCCTCGAAAGTGCTCAGGTCGATTTCGCTGGATGGCTTGGTGGTGTGTTGCCACAAGCCGGGAAAATCCATAAATTTGAGATCGACGTTCTTTACGTCGTTGTCCTTAATGAAATTAAGGACGTCCTGGGGCGTCATTTTCATTGTCCTAATCCTCCCTTAACGGTAAATATTTGGTTGAGGAACTGTAATTTAAGTCCGCTTTTTACACAAGTTAAATTAAGCGGCAGGTTATTCTCCGGTCTTCCCACTCCGTTTACATCGTATAAGCATTTTCACCATGCTGTGCAAGATCGAGCCCTTGTGTCTCTTCCTCGCGGGTTACACGGATACCGACCGCTTTGTCCAGCACCTTAAGGATGACATAGGTTCCCCCGAAGGCCCAAGCGGCCCCCACGGCGATGCCAAGCACTTGTTTTCCCAAGAGAGCGGCGCCGCCGTTAAAAAAGCCGTCCGCACCTGCCGCATTGATGGCGACCGCCGCGAAAAGCCCGGTGCCAACCATTCCGATCATGCCGCCAATGCCGTGGACGCCAAATGCATCAAGCGTATCGTCGTAACCCATCCTGAATTTCGCCACCACGGCCCCGTAACAGACCGCACCGGCCACTAAACCGATCGTAATGGCCGCCACAGGGCCCACAAAGCCGCAAGCCGGGGTGATAGCCACCAACCCCGCAACCGCTCCGGAAACAGCTCCAAGCAACGTTGGCTTGCCGCGGTGCTTCCATTCGACCAATAACCAGCCCATAACCGCCGCCGCAGTGGCAAGGTGCGTGGCGACAAATGCGGCAGTTGCAAGCCCGCCAGAGGCTACCGCGCTCCCGGCGTTGAAACCAAACCAGCCGAACCAAAGCAACCCGCCTCCCAACAACGTCAACGGCAGGTTGTGGGGCAGCATCGGCTCATGCGGATAGCCACGGCGGCTCCCTATAAACCATGCCGCGGCCAGCGCACTCATGCCGGAATTGATTTCCACCACAATTCCGCCCGCAAAATCAAGCACCCCCATGCCGTGCAGCCAGCCGCCTTTGGCCCAAACCCAGTGGCACAACGGGTCGTACACCAGAGTCGTCCAAAAAATGACGAACAGGAGGTACGCGCCAAATTTAAAGCGCTCGGCAAATGCCCCGGATATGACGGCGGGAGTAATTACCGCGAACATCATCTGGAAAGCCATAAATGCCTGATGCGGAATGGTCGGGGCATAATCGGCATTCGGTTCCAATCCCACTCCACGCAGGCCGGCCCACGAGAGATCGCCGATGATACCGTGTAAATCCGGCCCGAAGGAAAGGCTGTAACCGATGAGCGCCCACTGGATGCTCACTACGCCAAGCGCGATAAAACTTTGCAACATCGTGCCGAGGATATTCTTGCGGCGCACCATGCCGCCGTAGAAAATGGCAAGGCCGGGAGTCATCAACATCACCAGCGCGGCACTGAGAAGCACCCAGGCAGTGTCGCCGGTATCCACCCGGGAAACGGCCGTTTCAGCAAACGCGGGGGTAGCGCCGAGCAAAAAAAGAGTCCCCACCGCCATGACTTTTGCGCTATTACACCGCATCCTTCCCCCTCTCTTTTGTTCGAACACGGATGGTTTCGTCAATGGAAGAGACAAATATCTTTCCATCCCCTATCTGCCCGGTATGGGCGATGCCGCTGATCGCTTCGATAACTTTCTCCACCTGTTCCTCAATCACCACGATCTCAAGCTTGATCTTCGGCAGAAAATCGATGTTGTATTCCGTGCCGCGATACAGCTCGGTGTGCCCCTTTTGCCTGCCGAACCCTTTCACCTCGGTGACAGTCATTCCCTGTACGCCGATCTCAATAAGCCGGTCTTTTACTTCCGTCAGCTTGAACGGTTTTATTATCGCTTCAATTTTTTTCATCAAAAACCCCTCATCCAAACTCGCGTTATGCCTACAAAACAGGCATCAAGCCCCTTTCAACCGATTCTCATTACCTGCCACCACAGCAAACCCGGAAATGAAGCAATTTGCGAGCCGTAGCTAACTGCTTGAGAACAGGTATTTTTTAAGATCGACCGCCCCGATTATGCCCGGTTTTTAGGAATAACCCGTTCGAGAATGCCTATTTTCCAGGCATTTGGCCCAGCGGTATTTCAGGTCTATTTAGAGTGAATCGGTAATGCATTTCTCCCCGCAGATTGGAAGACCCCTCCCGAAATGCGCCGCAACAGAAAAAAACCGGCCTTAATTATATTTTGAATATGATAATTAGTGTTATACTCGTTAAAACTAAACCATTATCAACCTTTTCAATGGGGGATTAGGTATGGCTGATAACGAATATAAGCCAGAAGAAGAGGGTTCGCTGGACGAGTTTGAAAAAGACGTAATCGCTCAGGAAAAGAAAAAATCCCAGCGCAATCTCGCTATCAGCTTAGTGGTACTGGTCGTCTTGGCCGGTGCCGGATATTACCTTTACTCCAGCATGTTCGGTGGTTCCGAAGCTCCTCCCCCGCCTGTGCAACCGCCTAAATTGGCTTCCACCCCAGAGCCAGCAGCCCCGGCGGTTCCCGCCGCGCCTGCCGCTCCGGCTAAACCGGCCGCACCTCCCGTAGCGCCCGCTAAACCAGCCGTTGCTTCTACCCCACCTGCAGTAAGCAAGGTGGCAGGAGCAAAAATAACCCCTGCGGCGCCGGGCACCTATACGTTGCAGCTTGGAGTATTTACCGAGAAGAAGAATGCCGAAGCAATAATCAAACAGGTTGAATCGCTCGGCTTTTCCCCCGAAACCCTCGAAAAACCGGTCAGCGTGAAAAGTATCGGCATCTATACCGGCTACTACCGGTACCGGGAGCTTGCGCTGGAGGGAAGTGCAAAACTCACCAAAGACGGCTTTGCAAACAAAGTGGTGCTGAAGGGGCCAGGAAATTACACGGTTGAGGTTGGCGCTTACAGGACCGAAAAACAGGCCGATGGCTTGGTTAAACAACTGAACGCCAAGGGCTACAAGGTAGACGTGGACTACACCAGCGTAAAAAAACCCGCCAGCGTGGTGCTTTTGCGGAACATAGAAAACGCCGACCGGGTGAAAGAGATCACCGGCGCCCTTGCAGAAAAGAAGATCGACTACGTGGTGCTAAAGAAAAAATAGATTTTACTGGCGAAACGGGGGACAGGGCTTAAACCCTGTCCCTTTTTTTATTTCCTTTTCGCCGCCGACCGCTTGATCCGCCTGACGCGGGCGAGCGACTCTTGTATCCGTGCCCGCGGGATCTTTCCATCACGGACCAACCTCTCGAATATATCAAGGAACCGCAGCATGTTTTCTTGGCTGTCGCGTATAAGGAGCATGTCGGCCCCGGCATTCATTGCAAGCCGTATGCGCTCTTCCATGCTGTAGTTCGCCTTCACCGCGTTCATGTTGAGGTCGTCGGTGACGATAATTCCCTTGTACCCCAACTCACTGCGCGCCACCGTTTTCAGAAACTTTTTTGAAAATGTTGCGGGAAGATTTTTTTCCGCTTTTGTGAAGTGAATATGCGCGGTCATGAAAAAATCAGCCTTCTCCCGCGCCGCCATCCGGAACGGCAGAAGTTCGCGGCCGCGAATGACC
>JAKAGL010000206.1 GCA_021815535.1 bacterium | reverse complement strand
CGCTTCGGCGGTCATGCACCAAAATGCCGTACCGGTATTTGCCGATGTTGATGAAAACTATTGCCTTGATCCTGACAGCTTTAAAAAACAAATTACACAATTTACCAAAGCGGTCATCCCGGTTCATTTTTACGGCTATGTGGCGAATATGGATCGGATCAACGCTATTGCCCGACAATACGGCATTGCAGTGATAGAGGATTGTGCGCAAGCGATTGGCGGCAGTCTGAATGGCGTGAAAACCGGCTTATTAGGAGACATGGGCGCGTTCTCCTTTTATGCCACCAAACAGATGACGACCGGAGAAGGCGGTCTCGTTACAACCAACAACCGGGACTGGGCTGCAAAAATGCGGCTGTTTCGAAATCACGGCATGGGTAACGCCCACACCCATGTGATGCTCGGATACAACTATCGGATGACAGAAATGGAAGCGGCCATCGGACGGGTGCAGCTTACCAAGCTAGATGATATGAACGCCGCCCGCATCCGACACTCGGAATATCTGGAACGGGGCATTGCTGAAATCGACTGGCTGCATTACGCGCCCCCCCGGGCGGGATGCATACACACCTATTTCTGGTTTCCGCTCTTCTTTGACGCGGTTAAAGCCGGCCGGCCCGTAAGCTCTTTCCTGAAGCATCTTGATACGCATGGAATTGGCTACCGGTTTCGCTATCATGTGCCGCTTTATCGGCAACCGTTTTTGATCGATACCCAACGGCCCTGCATGCTGGACTGCCCTCGCTACCAAAATCGGACGGATTATGCTAACGTTCACTTTGAAAATGCCGAAAAGTTTTCTGGACATATGATCGGCCTGCCCAACCACGCGGGGCTTGTCCCCGCCGAGCTGGATGAAGTCATCGGTGCGGTCCGGTCATTCGGCCACTAACCAATAGGAGCCAAAGTAAATGCGGATAATGATCACCGGAATCGACGGTTACCTAGTTTTGCCGCTCACACAGCATTTGGCCAGCCTGGGGCACGAAATCGCGGGTGTGGATAATATGCTTCGCCGCAAGATGGTGGGCGAAATGGGTTCCTTATCCGCCATTCCCATTGAGCCGATGGCCATCCGCCTGCAGGCCTTTTACGATCATTTTGGCGACAAACTTCGTTTTTATCAAGGAGACGTTACTGATTATTCCTTCACGTACGAAGTGATGCGCGAGTTTAAACCCGAAGCGATCGTCCACTTGGGTGAAATACCCAGCGCACCGTACTCCATGATCAATGTCCACAAGTCAAACCAAACGATGATGAACAACATCGTTGGCACCCAAAACCTGCTCTTCTGCATGCGCGACATCGTTCCCGATTGCCACATGGTAAAGCTGGGAACCATGGGCGAATACGGTACGCCGAATGTGCCAATCCCCGAGGGATTTTTCGAGATGGAATATAAAGGGAAGAAAGAGGTTATGCCCTTTCCCCGCATTCCAGGAAGCTGGTATCACCTTTCAAAGGTGCATGATACACAAAATATCATGTTCGCCTGCCGCATATGGGGATTGCGTTCAACCGACATAATGCAAGGAGTGGTCTACGGCACGCGCACCGACACCTTTAAGGATGACCCGCGCCTTCGTACCCGCTTGGACTTTGATGAGGCGTTTGGCACCGCGATCAATCGATTCGCCTGCCAAGCGGCCATCGGAATGGCGTTAACGCCATACGGCAAAGGGCTACAAAAGCGCGGTTTTCTGCCAATACGCGATTCGATTCAGTGCTTGACGATCGCCATCAACAATCCCCCCAAACCGGGCGAGTATCGGGTATTCAACCAGTTTGAAGAGGTTTACTCTATCTCCGACCTGGCGCTCAAAGTCAAGGAGGTGGGCGATGAGATTGGGCTGAATGTCCAGATCAACCCGATTGAAAATCCGCGTGTTGAAAAGGAAGATCATTTTTACGAAGCCGAACACCGTTGTCTGCTTGATCTCGGGTATAAACCGACCCACGACATGAAAAAGGAACTCCGCTTCATGCTGGAAGACCTGTTGCCAAACAAGGGACGCATCTCCTCGCGCTCACATTCGCTCCTGCCCTCCATCCGTTGGTCCGGCAAACGAGATAAGTGCCGGCCGCTGTAATTTAGTGCGCCAGACGTTCAAGCTTGCTTTGTGTGACGTTTGGAGACAAACATGTAAAATGGATGTTAGGAAAATATGAGAATAACCCTGCTTAATCCCCCCTTTTTCACGAAAGGGGCGTACTACTTCGGCTACCATTTTTATAAGCCGCACCCCAATCCGGCATTGGCGATACTGAGCACGGTTTGTCGCCATAATAATGTTGTGTACCAGTTGCTGGATGCCAAGCTAGAGGGTTTGGGGGAAACCGCCACCATTGAGAAAATCACTTTATTTCAACCTGATGTAATCTGCATAACCATCCCCACAACTGCGGAAGCGTATGAAGACTTTTTCTTCATCCAGCAGCTTAAAACCCGGTTTCCATTCGTAAAAATCGTTTGTGGTGGCCCTCATATCACCGCCCTGCCAAAACGTTCATTGGAAGAGTGTTCCGGGATCGATATTGCTTCCACCGGTTTCGGCGATGACACGTTACACCGGCTGATTAATGCCGATTTTACAAATTTTACCGGGGTGGCAGGGATATTTTTTCGTACATCCGATGATGGCATTGTGGCGACCCCCGCTTCACCACGAAAAGAATCAACAGCGTTTCCGCGTATCGACTGGACGGAGTTTCCTCCTGCTCACAACTATATGGTCTTTCAGGCCCACGGCTGCCCGTTTTCCTGCAACTATTGCTTTAACATCACCAACCATCTCACGTATTTCACTGAAAGTGTTGACGTATTGGAGGAGCTTCAGTCAATTTACGAATATGCTCATCCAGAATATATTAATTTCGCCGATCCGACCTTTGCCGTCAACCGGAAACGAACAGTGCATCTCCTCAACACGATGGTTGAAAAGGGGTGGGGATCGCACAAACAAAAATGGCGGTGCTACACCCGCACCGACATGATGGATGAACCGCTACTGGGCTTAATGAAAAAAGCCGGATGCGATTTTATTTCAGATGGAATAGAGTCAGGGAGTCCACGTATTCTTCAACGAATGCGGAAAAATACTTCACTTGAAAAACACTTTGTGGCAGTTGCCGCGACGAAAAAAGTGGGGATAAGATACCAAGCATACTTTGTTTTTGGCCATATAGGTGAAACACCAAATGAGGTTGGAGAAAGTATCAATCTTATAATCAAACTGAATCCCCAACTGCTTGGCATTGGCGTAATGGTTCCGTGGCCAGGCACTGAAGTATATGAATGCGCCGTGGAGGGACGTGAAGGCCTGTCACTGATGCCCGTTAAATATCCCGAGGGATGGCAGTTGTACGACAAACATTTGGGTCATATCCTCCAAAACAACCACTTCAAGCCAAACGAATTGGAACGGTTACGATTATTTGCCTACCTAAAACTGTATGTCTACAATCTAAGGTTCCTTGATTTACTCCGTTTCGGTTGGGAAGTGCGAAATTTTCTATTTACCAAACTGGATCTTATTTTTAAAAAGTCGGTTAGTTGGCGAAAAACTCGATGAGAGGTCCTACGCTTTAAAACCACGAACTGTCTTGAGAACGTGAACCGGCAGTTGGCCCCCCCCCACACCGCCGAGCCCTTATATAGTAGAAAGCATAAAATGTTATCGCGAAAGGAAGCATCCATACCAGCGTCAACCGCCACAGCCAAGTCTATACGGACAAATACATACACCACTAACGCGGTCAAAAATAAAAAAACCGATGAATGCCTTTACCCAATCAGCGCGCACCCAGCTCCGGGATGTATATTCGCAATTCTCTTGCCTAGTTCCGTCTTCGACCATCAGCTTTTTCCAGTACCACATAGAACGAGTTGAGCCTCAACAATCGATCCAGCTTCAACGTGGCAAAAAGTCTAATAAGCGGGCTCAATAAAAAATTACCATACTGCTTTACAAGATACTCAGTGGAAAGCGGGGTGACATTAGGCACCTCACGCCAATGAATCACTCTGAATCCGGCCGATGACGCCAATATTTCAAAATTCCGTTTATTGAAAAAACTGATGAAAAAGTAGGTGTATGGCTCCATACCAATCAGCCTCCGCAACAGGCTTACAATGCCAAACCGACTGGAATCCGGAACCGAGATGATAAGCTTGGCATCATCGCTCATTAGCCCGCGTACTGTCCGCAATGATTCAAGCGGCAGCGGTAATGCAGGGAGGGCGTTGAAGATAATAACTGTATCGAAATAGCCATGCATTGACCGGAACGGCTCTACTTCGGCCAGTTTTTCCAGGCCCAAGCAAAACAGTTTTGCGGAAGATGACACAGTTCCGCGCACTCGATTGAATGCACCAGAGTCCGGCTCCACCCCCCAGTATTCCTTGCAAAGAAACGACGTATGGGAAACCATGGGATTTTCCCCAAAGCCTATTTCCAACACTTTTTGGCATGGTGCATACTCCTGAATCAGTGCGGCCCCCAAGACGGTTTCCGCTTCCCGCCACTGCTTAAAGGCTCTCCAGGCACTTTCACTTCGCCAATACTGCTCCTTGATCCCCCCCCCCAGATCCCCTTCGCCCTGGACGGTGGTGACGTGGGGATGCGCGAAGTAGAGACCGCAGTCAACGCACTGCAGAAGGTTTTGTTTTCCGCTTGAATGCCGTACATAGAAAACCACGTTA
>JAKAGL010000205.1 GCA_021815535.1 bacterium | reverse complement strand
CCGCTTATCCTGCGCGCGTTCGAAGAAGAGGGTTGGACTGCCGTGTTGAAAACCCCCGCCGCAAAAAATGTCTACGCCCGGCGCAAGGGGTTTGACGAAATATTGCCGTGGGATTTCATCGATAGTGGCGTCGCAAGGACCTATCTTCAGGCAGAGGCCGAAAAAGCCGCCATTGAAAGAACCACGCCCCCCTGCCCCCCCGAACATGCGGGGTGCAAACGGTGCGGCGCATTTTTAGGGAACTGCTGTTGATGGGAAGCATGGTACGCCACGAACGGGACGGCGTTGTTTGGTACAGCTATGATGTATTGGACAGGCTCGGCTGGCTGGCCAACTGGGTCACCACGCGGCACGGCGGCGGGGCGAAACACGGGTTCGACCTCGCCCGTAACAACGGCGAGGCGGGGGTGATGGAAAACCGCCGCAAGGCCGCCATCCTGTTCTCTGGCGGTCTCCCCATCTTTTTGCCGCAACAGGTGCATGGCACCGCGGTATCCGATGCCGCTGTCAGCGGATGCGAAGCGGACGCAGTGGTGATAACCAAGCCGAGCCAACCGGCCGGGGTACTCACCGCCGATTGTCTGCCGGTGATCTTGGCCGATACGCGGCGCAAAACCGCTGCCGTTGTCCATGCCGGACGGCAAGGGGTGTTTGATAACATCATCGCCGCCGCCATCGCGCGGCTGGCCGGTGCGCCCGAGAACATGGTGGCGGTCATCGGCCCCGCCATTCGGGCCTGCTGTTATGAGGTGAAGCCCGATGTATTTAACGGGGGCTATGATTTATTCAAACGGTTTCTTGCCGAGGGGCGGCTGGATATCGCGCGCGCCGCGAAAGAGCAGTTGACCGCCGCCGGTCTGCCGGAAGCGGCCATTTTCGACAGCGGCGTCTGTACATCGTGCCGCACCGATGAGTTTTACAGCCACCGCGCCGAAAAAGGGGATACCGGCCGCTTCATGACCGGCATCATGATCCGCTAGAGTCCCTCCACCCAAAAGCCGCCGTCGGCGGTAAACTCCTTCTTCCAGACCGGCACCCGCTTCTTTAGTTCGTCGATGGCGTACCGGCAGGCGGCGAATGCCGCGCCGCGGTGCCCCGCGGCCGCCACGATGCCGACGATCTGTTCGCCCGGACGCAGCACCCCAATGCGGTGGACTATCGTCACGTTGATGGCGGAGCATTTTTCCACCGCCTCGGCCCGCACTTTTTCCAGCTCTTTCAGTGCCATCGATTCGTAACAGCCGATCTCGATATGGTCGACGGCTTTTCCCCGCGCGTTGTCACGCACCCGTCCCACGAAGGTGGCGATGCCGCCAACCCCGGTGTTGCCCCCCGCGCAGAGGCGCTCTTCCGCCGCCATGTCAAAATCTTCCGCCTGTATCCGCGCCAGCGCCGCGCCCCCCGATAGCGGGCTCATCACCGCCACCGTGTCCGCGTCACGTGCCACCGTATCCGGCCCGGTCATCTCCTCGTTCACGGCGAACAGCAGCCGGGAAGAATCCACTCCCGGCAACCGCGCCGCGAGATAGCGGTTGAATATCTCCGCCACGGTCAACGGGGATGCCAGATGGATCTCCTCGCCGTCCGTCTTCAGCCGTTCCCGTACAGCGGCGAAATAAAGCAGTTTCATGAATGCCATTTTACCCCCTTCCGTGCCGCCGCCACCCACCAATGCGGGCTATGGGCCTATAAAAGGAACTGCGGTAATTTTTTGCCGCACTCCGTGTAAAATAAAACGATGGATCAGCCCAAAGACCGCTTCGGGCGCGGTGTGAACTACATCCGCGTGTCGGTGACAAAACGGTGCAACCTCCGTTGCGCCTACTGCATGCCGATGGACGGCTCCCTTGTCCGCCCTCGCGGAGACATGCTCGCCATCGACCAGATAATCCGGCTTATTTCCCTCTTCGCCCCGTTCGGCGTGCGTAAAGTGCGGCTGACCGGAGGCGAGCCGCTGTTGCGCAAAGGGATTTTCGGCCTCATCCGCGGCCTGAAACGGATCTCCGGCATCGGCGAAGTGACCATGACCACCAACGGCGTCCTGCTGGAAAAAAATATCCCACGCCTGCGCGACGCGGGGCTGGACCGCATCAACATATCGCTCGATTCGCTGAAGGCCGGCCGGGTGCGGGCCATCAGCGGGCACGACATCCATGAACCGGTCATGCGCGCCATCCGCCGCGTGGCGGAGGAACGGATTTGGCCGGTCAAGATAAACGTGGTGGCGATACGCGGGTTTAACGATGACGAGATACTGGATTTTACGCAACTGGCTTTCGACCTGCCGGTGGAGGTGCGCTTCATCGAGATGATGCCGACTGCCCACAACCGCCTGTTTGCCGGCAGGCGTGGGATCGCGGCGGGGGAAATCGAGCGAATAGTGCGGGAACGCCATGATCTACGCCCCGCAACGTCGCCGCTCACCGGCGGCCCCGCGGAGGTATATGACATCGCCGGCGGCGCGGGCCGCATCGGATTCGTCGCTCCGTTAAGCAGGCACTTTTGCGGCAGTTGCAACCGGTTGCGTCTTACCGCCGAAGGGGCGTTGCGCTCGTGCCTCTTCAACGATGGCGAAGTCGATCTGCGCCGGGGATTTTTGGAGGGCGCTCCCGACCAGTGGTTCGTCGACCGCTTCAAAGAATCGCTCCAGGTGAAACCAAAAGGGCACGGCCTTTCCGCCGCCTCGTCCGCCCCGTGCGAAAAGCCGATGGCCGCCATCGGCGGGTAATGACGATGGAACAGGACCGCCAGCAGGACGCCTTTGCCGATTTCACCGTGCCGGACCCCGGCCGCATCCTCAAGGTGAAAAACTGGCTGTTGCGCAACGGGCGGCTGTCGAAGCCCGGTGCCGCCGTACTGGAAATCGGCTACGCGCGCGGCGGTCTGCTGGATCAGCTGGCGGGGCATCCGGGCCTGAACAAGTTCGCGCTTGATATCCATCCCCGCGCCGCCAAGGACGGCATCACCTTTGTGCGGCATGACCTCAACCGCGGATTCCCCGATTTCGGCGGACAGCGGTTCGACGTCATCTTTGCCGGGGAAGTGATCGAACACGCCTTCGACGATAAAAAATTCCTGCAAGACCTGCGCGATCTTTTAAAGCCGGGCGGCACGCTGGCGCTCACCACCCCGAACGTCTTCTTTCTGGCCAGCCGCCTTGTGTTCCCTTTCGGCGTGATGCCGTTCATGGCATACGCGCCGTTCCACTATCATCTGTACAGCGTAGAAACGCTTTCGGCCCTGGCGGCAGAAAGCGGCTACAGGGTGGATAAGGTTTTATCCAGCCACCTGCTGATCTCCACCCGGATGAACGTGCCGCTGGGAAAACTGTGCGAATGGCTGGGGGATATCTTCCCCTCTTTCGGCGCGCACATCATCCTTTTTGCGGCAAAGAAGGATTAGCGCCGGTCTTACAGCCCCAGTGCGCCTTTGACCGATTCGCCCAGTGACGGTGTAACGACCGGCGGAATGTACCAGACATAGCCCGCCATCAACAGGATCACCGTCAGGTTCATCACCGCGGAAACGCCGTGCATCTTCCTGAACTCCTGGTGAAGTTCCTCTTTCTTCACTGCATCCTGTTCGGCGTCCATCTGAACCTTGATGGCGTGCGCTTTCACGCCGACCACCATGCCGGAGGCGAAGCTGAGCGCCGTCGCCACGGCCAATATGCCGATTTGAACCCTGAACGCGCCGACATTGCCACGGGCGATGTAGAAGAGCGTGCCAAGCAACAGCAGGGGACAGACGTACCCCATCAGCCAGTATTTCGGAAAAATGCCTCCCACCGCCACGCCCGCCACGTCGCGCGGCAGTTCCTTGAATATTGCGGGGGCGCCGACGAACGTGAAGAAAACCATGCCCCCCACCCAGATGCAAAGGGTGAGCATGTGAATATATTTTACGATCGACATGGAGGCCTCCTTTTCGCAAAAAGCGTTGTTGACGGTCTTTATATCATGAATGCGGCGCGCGAATGAGCGGCGCGCGTCAGCTTTTCCGGAAGGCGGCCAAGAATTCCCGGTTCCCCTTGGTTCCTTCGATGGGGGAATCGATATGGCCGATGGCCGATAGGCCGAGTCCGCTTCCCAGCGCGATGATTTTTTCCACCACGCGCTGATGCACCTTCGGATCGCGCACGATGCCGCCGCTTCCCACCTCTTCGCGCCCCGCCTCGAACTGCGGCTTTACCAGCGCGATGCACACGCCGCCGGGGGCCAGCACCGCCGCGGCTGGCGGAAGGATCAGTTCCAACGAGATGAACGACACGTCGATGACGATGATCTCGAACGGCCCTCCTACATCCTCCGGCTTCATGCTGCGCGCGTTGAATTCTTCTATGACGGTCACGCGCGGGTCGTTCCGCAGTTTCCAGTCGATCTGATTGCTTCCCACATCCACCGCCACCACCTTCGCCGCGCCGCGCTGCAACAGGCAATCGGTGAATCCGCCGGTGGAGGCCCCGATGTCGAGCGCGGTTTTACCGGCGGGGCCGATATTGAATGCGTCCAGCGCGGCCGCCAGCTTCAGCCCGCCGCGTCCTACGTAGGGGTGGTCTTTCCCTTTCACTTCGATATCGGCGTCCACCGCCACCGGCGCGCCGGCCTTTTCGGCCTTTTGGCCGCCGACGAAGACGTTGCCGGAAAGGATGAACGATTGCGCCCGCGCGCGGGTGGGGGCAAGACCCCGCTCCACCAACAGCAGGTCGAGCCGTTTTTTGTTCGATGCCATGCCGCTTATTAAACCATTTTCGAGGATG
>JAKAGL010000204.1 GCA_021815535.1 bacterium | reverse complement strand
GCTTGCCGTGGAGGCGGGGGGCGTGGTGATTGTCGATCTCCCCGCCGTCGCCGCGTATTGCGACAAACACAACATTGTGCTGGCCGCAGTGTAGGGAGGCCGCTAGATGAATTCAGAACAAATTCAATCCGGCGCCGAGTGGCGCAAACGCTCCATCATCCTTGTAACGGCGTTCACCCTCTACCGCCTGATGATCATGGGGCAAACCGGGCTGGGGGACAGCGAATCATACTACTGGACGTGGTCGCGCCACATGGCCCTGAGCTACTATGACCATCCGCCGCTGGTGGCGTGGCTCATCCGGCTGTCGACCGCCATCGGCGGCGACACGCCGTTCTGGACACGGCTCCCCTCTGCCATCATTTTTGTGGGCGTTTGCTGGCTTATTTACAAAACCGCGTATGAAATATTCGAGAGCCGCGAAACCGGCTTTTGGGCGCTGTTGCTGTTCAACGTGACCCCGCTGTTCGCCTTCGGCGCGCTTCAAATGGTGCCGGACATACCCGCCGCGTTTTTCTGGATGGTCTTTGTGAACCTCGCGGCCAAAGCGGTGCGCGAAGACAAACCGCTTTTGTGGTACCCCGCCGGCCTCGCCATCGGCGTGGGGCTGCTGGGAAAATACATGTTGGCTCCGCTGGTCCCTTCCACCCTGCTGATGCTCGGTTTCCACCCGGCTCTGCGCCATCACCTTAAAAAGCCGCACATCTACCTTGGCGAATTGCTTGGGCTGGCCGCCTTCGCGCCGGTGATCGCCTGGAACGTCATCAACGGCTTCCCATCGTTCAAGTTCCACCTGGTCGACCGCAATGTGGAAGCGCATTTCGGATGGAACCACTGCGGCCAGTTCCTCGGCGGGCAAGGGCTGTACATGTCGCCGCTTATCTGGCTGGGGCTTTGCTACGCCGCATACCGGGCAGGCAGATCGCTTTTTGCCGGCCGTGACATGCGCTTCGTGACCCTCTTCTGGCTTGGCGCGCCGCCGCTGGTGTTTTTCTACTACATCGGCCTCTGGTCGCATACTTCCGAGCCGCACTGGGCGGCCTTCGGCTACCTTACGCTGTATATCGCGTGGGGGCATTACCTGGCCACGCGGAAGGAGCAGTGGAAAAAATTCAGCTATGCCGCCATCGGGCTTTCCGCCGCGCTGGTGGCCACCTTCTACATCCACGTTTTTTATCCCATCCTGCCGCTGAAACCGAAATACGACATCATCAACGAGCTCTACGGCTGGCCCGAAGTGGGGAAGGCGGTGGAAGCGGAATACGCCACACTCCCCGGCGCGCAGGGAAAATTCGTGATGGCCCACCACTGGGTGATGTGCTCGCAACTTGATTTTGCCACGCACAACAAGCTGCCGGTCTATTGCCTCAACGGCTCGATCGACGAGTTCGATTTCTTCACGGATAAAACTCCGCCCGCCGGGGCCGATTTCATCTTTGTGGCGGATAACCGTTTCGAAGAGCCGCCCGATACGTTCTACCTCTTTGACCGGGCCGAAGTGGCCAAAGAACTCACCATCACCCGCGGCGGACAGCCGGTACGCCATTTCACCCTCTACCGCGTCTTTGGTTACCACGGCCAAAAATAGTTTCGCGGCCTTCGGCCTGAATATATCGTTGCCCCCCTTGAAATACGGGGATCGCTCCCTTACCTAAATGCGAATGACAGCAAAACAGGCTTATAGATATTTTAAGGGAAGGGGGATAATATTAACGAGTAGGGCTGGGTAATAATGTAATTTATTGTTGCAGTCAAAAAGATGGGGTTCAATAGCCGCAACATTTAGCGGGAAGGGCACCACGTGGGATTCGGCGAATATCTCGTTGGCAAGGGGCTTATCACCAAGGAACAGCACGAACTGGCCCAAAGGATACAAAACAAATACCGGTTGCTCGGCGAGATCGCGGTGGAAATGAATTACCTTTCCCCGGAAAAGGTAAATGAGATAAGCGACTACATAGAGGGAAGGCCGGACGTGATGTTCGGCGAGGCGGCGGTGTCGCTCGGTTATCTGACCTCCAGCCAGCTGAAATACCTTCTCGACATCCGGACGCGGCGGAAAATACGCATCGGCGACATATTTGTGCAGCATAAGTTCATCACCGAGGCGGTGTTGCACCAGGAGGTGATGGGCTACAACGCAAAACGGCATAAGCTGAAAAAAATACTGATCTGCGATCCGTCGCCGACGGTCTCCCGAATACTCGACAGGTGGCTTGCCAAATGGAGCTATACCGTGCTTCATGCCGCATCCGGAATAGATGCGCTGGAAACAGCAAGAAAATCCAAACCGGACATTCTAATGACGAGCGCACTGCTTGCCGACATGGACGGTTACACGCTGTGCCATAACGTCCTTACCGACAACCAGACGGTTAATATCCGCACGATCATCATTTCCAGCGACGTCACGCCCGAAAATATAGAAAATGCTTTTGAGTCCGGCGTCAACCACTTCCTTAAAAAACCGGTTATTGAAAGCGAGCTGATTAACATCCTTTTCCAGCTTGAAAGGGAAGAGTCCGAAAAGAAGCCGGAAAAGATATTGATCGTGGATGACAGCCCCGGCGCCAGGGCGGTCATCCAAAAGGAACTCGCCTCGACGTGGAGCAACATCTACAAGGCGGAAAACGGCCTTGAAGCCGTTGAGAAGGCCAAACAGATAAAGCCGGATATTATAACCATGGACGTGGAAATGCCGGTCATGGGCGGGTTGGAAGCGTGCCAGCGGCTGAAGGAAAACCCCGCAACGGAAAACATTCCGGTTCTGATCATTACGGCCAGCGACACCCCCATGCTGAGGGCAAGAGGATTCGAAGCGGGGGCTGTGGAATATTTCACCAAGCCGTTCACGCCGGGCCGCCTGACCGGTTTCCTCAAGATGCTCGTCGAATCGAGGAAGATCGTCAAAAAGGAAAAGATCCTTGTGGCGGACGACAGCAGCGTCACCCGCCACATTATGAGATATTTTTTCAAGAAAAACGGCTACAACGTGGAGACGGCGGCGGACGGCGAAACGGCGCTTGAGATCCTTCCCAAGTTCAGGCCGGATATCATTGTTACCGACTGCTACATGCCGAAGATGGGCGGCTTTACGCTGACCGCGAAGATACGGGAGATGGAGGAATACCGTCATGTGCCGATCATTATGGTTACGGCATCCTCCAGCAAAACGGACGTCCTGCACGGCTTGGCCGCGGGGGCCAACGATTACATCACAAAACCATTCGATGAATCCGAATTGCTGGCAAGGGTCGGCACACACCTGAAGAACAAGGAACTGTACGAACAGCTCCGGGCGGAGAAGGAAAAGCTAAAGGCGGCAAATGCGGAAAAAGACAAATTTCTCGGCATCGCCGCCCACGACCTGCGCAATCCGCTATCTTCCATACAGGGATATGCGGAGCTTCTGCATGACGGCAATTACGACGACGCGTTGACCAAAAAGTTCCTGAAGATAATAACCGGGGCAACACACGGGATGCTGGCGCTTCTTGAAGACTTGCTGGATATTTCCAAGATCGAAAGCGGCGCCATCGAGCTTCAAAAGCAGCCGTGGGATATTTCACAGATGATCCAAAACCGCATTGACTTGGCGGTGGTTGCCGCCACCCAAAAGAAGATCACGGTTACCTGCTCGCTTACCCAGGGGATAATCGTGGAAATGGACAGGCACAAAATGGAGCAGGTGATAGACAACCTGCTGAGCAACGCCATCAAATTCACCTTGCCGGATAAAAGCATCCATGTCATGGTTGAAAATGCCGGTTCCATCGTAAAAGTCTCCGTCAGGGACGAAGGGATCGGCATTCCGCCGGAGGAACATCACCGGCTGTTCAAGCCGTTCAGCAGGACAACCGCGCGGCCCACCGGGAACGAAAAAAGCACCGGCCTGGGGCTTGCCATCGCCTCTAAAATCGTACATGCTCACGGCGGAAACATGGGCGTGGAAAGCGCCGTGGATGGCGGGAGCATTTTTTATTTCACCGTACCCAAAGCCTCGATGAACAACGGAAACCTTGACGGATACACCGCATGAAATTAAAGGTGCTTATTGCGGACGATTCAAAAGTTTCGCAGATCATGATCGACGAGGCATTGAGCGGCGATCTTTACTCCAAGCGGGCGGCGGTCAATGGCCAGGAAGCGTTGGACCTATATTACAAGTGGCAACCCGATATCATTCTATTGGACATCATGATGCCCCTCGTATCGGGATACGCCGCGCTGAAAGAGATCCGCCGGCATGAAAAAAGCGGCAACGCTAAAAAGAAAACGGCGGTCATCATGCTCACCGCGCTTTCGGACAAGGAAAGCATTGTTGATTGCCTGAAACTGGGGATACAGGGATACATGGTAAAGCCGTTCCGTAAAGAGGAATTGTGCGGCCGTATTGAGGAGAGCCTGAAGAAAAATGGCTGAGATGGCCTCTTCCGGTCCATAGAAGAAAACGCTTTGGGAAAAACCGCGCTCCTTTACCGGATAGAAGGCGATTGCACGGAAAAAGCATACCCCGGTCGTTCATCGGCATCAGCCTTTTTGTCAATTTCCGTGCGGCTTGCTCATAATGGGGGGCGGTGGTAGTATTTCGCCGTTTAACCGGACCTATTCTTGTTGGCTTGGTTTTCGTATTAGATGGGAGATCGCATGATTTCTGCGAGGAGCGGAAATAATTCTGTTTCTGCCTGCGTGAAAGCTTTATCACTTAACACCCGCTTCCTGCCGTCATTCCGGAAGTTGACGGTGGTTGCGGCGGCCATCAT
>JAKAGL010000014.1 GCA_021815535.1 bacterium | reverse complement strand
TTCCGGTCTCCAGCATCGCCCGGTCGCGCGGGGCATCTTCCTTCGCCGATTCCACCATGCCAAAGGCGTCGTCCACGTTGAGCACCTTCGGGCGGGTTTTTGGCTTTTTGGGAATTGGCACCGCCAGTGCGGGGTTTTTTGTCACCACCCCTTCACGCAGCAGGTGGTGAAAAAAGGTACGCAGCGCCGAAAGTTTGCGTTCGATGGTGGCGGGGGACATTTTGCGCCGGTGCAGATCGGCCCCGAATCCGCGCACGGCAGCGGCATCCATATCGGCGAAGCGCAGACTGTTTTCCGCCCCAAAACCGCGTTCAGCGGTGTACCGGGCGAACTGCGCCAGGTCGTTGCGATAGCTTTTCAGCGTGTGGGGGGAAAAGTTTTTCGCCGTGCCGATGTAGAGCAGGAATTTTTCAATCAGCGGATCAGCCATGAGTGCAGTGTAACGCCGCCGAAAGGCGGTTTTGAACAAAAAAATCCCGGGCCCTTGCGGCACCCGGGATATTCCGTAACGGTATCAGTATTCGAGCGAGCAGAAGAAAAAGGGAACTTCGCGCGCGGCGGACGTTTCACTGTCCGAGCCGTGCACCGAGTTCTTTTCCATATCGACGGCAAAGTCCTTGCGGATGGTGCCGGCGTCGGCCTTTTCGGGGTTGGTGGCACCCATCAATGTGCGCCAGTCGGCTATGGCGTTTTCCTTTTCCAGCACCATGGCGACGATCTGGCCGCTCACCATATAGCCGGTGAGCGATCCGAAGAACGGCCGCGCGGCGTGTTCGGCGTAGAACGCCTCCGCTTGCGCCTTGGTAAGGCGTATCTGCTTCATCGCCACGATCTTGAAACCCTTCGATAGGATGCGGTCGATGATCGCGCCCTGCTTGCCGCGCTCCAGCGCGTCCGGCTTGATGAGGCCCAGTGTCCGTTGCTTGCTCATGGTTTGAACCAATCCACCGCGATGTTGAGATCCATGTTCTTGTCCGCTTTCTGTTTTTTGTTAATGGCGCGCAGGTTTTCCACCATGGTGGGCTTGCGTGTTTGGAAGAAGATGCCGCTGTATACCTTGCCGGCGGGCGGGTTGAATGCCCGGTCAAGCGCCGCGACCAGGTTTCCCTTGTCGTGGTCTTCGGGCAGATCTATGAACGCCGCCTTGAAATAATCGGTGGTATCCACTTTGTTGAAAGTGAGGCACGGGGAAAGCACGTTCACGAAGGAAAAACCCTCGTGGTTGAGCGCTTCCTGCAAAATGGCGTCCATCTGCTTCGGCTTGCCCGAGAACCCCTGCGCCACGAAGGTGGCGCCGTAGGTGAGCGCGTAGGCCAGCGGATTGACGTTGCTGGTATCGGGCACGCCGTACGGGGTGATCGAGCCCACGGTGCCGGGGGTTGAGGTGGGCGATGACTGCCCCTTGGTGAGGCCGTAGATGTGATTGTCCATCATGACCAAGGTGAGGTCGACGTTTTTGCGGGCGATGTGCGGGAAGTGCCCGCCGCCGATGGAGAACAGGTCGCCGTCGCCGCCGAACACCACTACTTCGAGGTCGGGGCGGGAAAGCTTCACGCCTGCCGCAACCGGCAGCGAGCGGCCGTGCGCCGTGTGGAAGCCGTAGGTCTTGAGGAAGTAGGGCAGGCGGCTGGAGCAGCCGATGCCGGAGACGCAGACGGTGCTGTTCAGCGGAAGCTGGTGCGCCGCGAAGGCGTTCTGCACCGAGTTCAGCACGCCGTAGTCGCCGCAGCCGGGGCACCAAACGGCGCGAATGCCGCTGCGGTAATCTTTCGCTTTCAGGGCTTCAGTGGTGGCAGTCATTACATTACCTCCTTGATCTTGGCAAGCAACTGTTGGGGCGAGAACGGCAGGCCGTCATACAGCCGGTAGCTTACCGGGTTGATGCCGGTGACGCCGCGCATCAGCTCGGCGAGCTGCCCCTGCGCGTTGCATTCGGGAACCAGTATCGTTTTGCAGGTGGCGGCAAAGGCCTTGATGTGTTCTACCTGCATCGGCCAGATCAGGCGCGGGTGGAGCGCCTTGACCTTCAGCCCCTCGGCGCGGGCCAGCGCCACGGCTTCGCGGCTGACGCCCATGGTGCTGCCGAAGGAAATAACGCCGACATCGGCGTTGCCGTCGCCCTGCAATTCAGGCGCGTGATAGTTCTTCACGAGCGTTTCCAGCTTCTTGAAGCGCTTGTCGCAGTGTTTCACGCGGTTTTCGGGGGTGAAGTTGGGGTTGGAGGATTCGTTGTGCTCCAAACCGGTGGCGATGTACGCCCCCGCCACGTCGTCACCCGGTTGTGACATCGGCGAAACGCCGGTCGGGGTGACCTCATACCGCCTGAAACCCTCGCCGCCCGTGTAGCGCGCGCGGGTGACCAGCTTGAACGATGCGGGATCGGGCCGCGTAATCGATTCGGTGCGGAAGCCCAGCGAGCCGTCCGAAAGCACCAACACCGGCATCTGGTATTCCTCGGCAAGGTTGAACGCCTCGGCGGTGAGCTTGATGATATCCGCCACGTTCTCGGGCGAGAGCACGATGCGCGGCGCATCGCCGTGGCCGCCGTGGCAGGCCATGAAGAGGTCGGATTGCTCGTGCTTGGTCGGCATGCCGGTTGAGGGCCCGCCGCGCTGCACGTCGACGATGACCAGCGGCAGCTCGGCGATCGAGGCGAGGCCGAGAAGCCCCTGCATCAACGAAAGGCCGGGACCGGAGGTGGATGTCATCGCCCTGGCACCCGCGTAGGATGCGCCCAGCACATTCGCCAGCGAGGCGATCTCGTCTTCGGCCTGCACCAGCGTGCCGTCCAGTTTCGGCAGCCATTGCGCCATGTAGTTGGCGATTTCGGTGGCCGGGGTGATCGGGTAGGCACTGAAGAACCGGCATCCGCCGAGGACGGCGCCCAGGCCGGCCGCCTCGTTTCCGGAGATGATGATGACGTCTTTGGCCATCTTCCCGGCGGAACCCATCTTGAACGGGTCGGTCTTCTTTTGGTGTTCCTTCATGTAGTTGATGCCGGCGTCGACAGCCTTCAGGTTGGTGGCGACGACCTGCTCGCCTTTCTTGCCGAACTTTTCGCGCAGGAGGTCCTTCAGCTCTTCCAGCGCGATGTCGAACATGTAGGAAAGGGCGCCCAGCGCCACCATGTTCTTGGCGCGGTACATTTCGAGGTCTTTCTTCGCGATGCGGCTCATCGGCAGTGGATAACAGTGCACGCCGTCGATCTTCACTTCCTCTTCGATGTCGCCGTCGGGATAGTCGTAGATCAGCACAGTGCCGGGCTTCAGGTCGGCGCGGTTCTTATCCAGCGCTTCCTTATTGAACGCGCAGAAGATGTTGGATCCGGAGCCTTCGGACATGATGTGGTCCTTCGAGAAGCGGACCTGATACATGGCGTAGCCCCCGCGTATTTCGGCCGGGAAGGTCTTGAATGTGAGCACATTCAGGCCGGATCGGGTGGCCGCCTGGGCTATCATGTCGCCTGCGCTGATGATGCCTTCGCCCCCCTCGCCTCCGATACGTATGATTAAATCGCTCATTAACTTCTCCTTTTTTACCTCTTCGGTTATTTTTTCAGGGCTTTCTTCATGGTCTCACCGATGTCGGCCGGGCTTTCGCAGACGCGAATGCCGGCGGCTTCCATCGCTTTCATCTTTTCAATGGCGGTTCCCTTGCCCCCTGCGATGATCGCGCCGGCGTGCCCCATGCGGCGTCCGGGCGGCGCGGTTTGGCCAGCGATAAAGCCGACGACCGGCTTTTTCACATGGGCCTTGACGTAATCGGCGGCTTCTTCTTCGGCGCTGCCGCCGATTTCGCCTATCATTACGATGGCGTGGGTATCCGGGTCTTCGTTAAAGAGCCTGATGGCATCGAGGTGGCTTGTGCCGTTCACCGGGTCGCCGCCGATGCCGATGCAGGTGGATTGTCCGATGCCCTGCGCGGTCAACTGCCCCACCGCTTCGTAGGTCAACGTGCCGGAGCGCGAAACAATGCCGACATTGCCGGCCTTATGAATGTGACCCGGCATAATGCCGATCTTGGCTTGGCCGGGGGTGATGATGCCCGGGCAGTTCGGCCCGATAAGGCGCGCGGAGCTTCCCCGCATGGCGCGCTTCACCTTCACCATGTCCTGCGGCGGTATCCCCTCGGTGATGCAGACGATCAATTGAATGCCAGCGTCCAAGGCCTCTAAAATGGCGTCCGCCGAAAAAGCCGGCGGCACAAAGATCATGGTGGCGTTAGCCTTGGTGCCGCGCACCGCGTTTGTCACGGTATTGAATACCGGTATTCCCTCGACGTTTTGTCCTTCCTTGCCGGGAGTAACTCCCGCTACCACCGCGGTGCCGTAGTCACGGCATCCCAGCGCGTGGAACATGCCTTCTTTGCCGGTGATCCCTTGCACCAGCAGGCGGGTATTTTTTCCAACCAATACGCTCATTGCATCACCCCTTGACCGCGGCGACCGCTTTTTGCGCGCCGTCTTTCATGCCGTTGCCGATTAGGAATTTAAGCCCGCTCTCGGCGAGGATTCTCCTGCCTTCTTCCACGTTCGTTCCCTCCATTCGGATGACGATCGGGATTTTTATATTGATCTTTTTGGCCGCGGTCACAACGCCGGTCGCCAAGCGGTCGCAACGGAGGATGCCGCCGAAAATGTTGATGAAGATCGCCTTGACCGACGGATCGGAAATGATGATCTTAAGCGCTTCTTCGATCTGCTCGGCGCTGGCGCTTCCCCCCACGTCCAGAAAGTTCGCCGGGGCGCCGCCGCAATACTTGATGATATCCATGGTGGCCATTGCCAGCCCGGCGCCGTTCACCATGCAGCCGATCTCGCCATCCAGCTTGATATAGTTCAGGCTGAATTTGCTGGCTTCTATTTCCAGCGGATCCTCTTCGTTGAGGTCGCGGAAGTCGATGGCTTCTTTATGCCGGAACAGTGCGTTGTCGTCATAGGCCAGTTTGGCATCGAGGGCGAGCAATTTGTTATCCTTGGTGGCCACCAGCGGATTGATCTCCGCCATCGAAAGATCTTCCTTTATATACACATCGTAGAACTTGGCAATGAAAGCGGCAACCTGCCCGATCATTTCCTGCGGAAAACCAAGCCCGAAAGCGAGCTGCCGGCACTGATACGGCATGATTCCGACTGCGGGATCGACATAGACCTTCAGAATTTTCTCGGGATGTTTTTCGGCGACTTCTTCGATGTCCATACCCCCTTCGGTGGAGGCCATGATGACATTTTGCGATGACGCGCGGTCCAGCACGATGCTGAGGTAATACTCCTTGGCTATTTGGCAACCTGCTTCGACAAGCAGCCGTTTGACGATGCGCCCTTCCGGCCCGGTCTGGTGCGTTACCAGATTCATTCCCAGGATGGCCTTGGCTTGTTGCTCGGCTTCGTCCTGATTGAAGGCCAGTTTCACACCACCACCTTTACCACGCCCCCCGGCGTGGATTTGCGCTTTAACCACCACCGGATATCCCCCCAACCGTCCGGCGATTTCGCGAACGTTGTAGGTGGTATCGGTCGGGTAACCTTCCGGCACGGGCAAGCCGTATTTGCGCAAAACTTCCTTAGCTTGGTACTCATGTAATTTCAAAGCAAATCCTCCCAAAAAGAGACAGGTAAACTTACCATTTTTAACCGCCTTTTGGCAACCGATTGGGTAGGCCGAATTTGTCCCATATCCAATCTTTTACTAAAATAGGTTACAATTGCGCGGTTGGCACGAACCCAAATCAATTTATCCGGGAGGAAGATGCTATGTTCCGTTTCTCGCAATTAATGCTTGTTTCCATGATTGTTGCGTTTACCGCCACGTCGGCCTTCGCCGCCGGCAAACCGGCTGCAGCCAAAAACGCCGGCGATACCGCAACGATAGAGACTACGCTGGGCACGATCAAAATCCGGTTTTTTCCCGATAAGGCCCCGGGGCACGTGGCAAATTTCAAAAAACTGGCGCGGGCCGGTTTCTATGACGGCACCACGTTTCACCGCGTTATACCGGGATTCATGATTCAGGGGGGCGACCCGAATTCAAAGGATGACGACAGATCCAACGACGGCATGGGCGGGCCGGGCTATTCCATAAAGGCGGAATTTAATGATACCCAGCACAAGCGCGGGATCGTTTCGATGGCGAGGGCGCAGGACCCGGATAGCGCCGGTTCGCAATTCTTCATTTGCGTGGCCGATGCCGATTTTCTGGATGGACAATACACCGCGTTTGGTGAAGTGACGGAAGGCATGGAGGTGGTTGACAAGATCGTGTCGGTGAAACGGGATGCAAACGACAACCCGCTTGAAAAGATCGTGATGAAAAAGGTCACGGTCACCGGGAAATAATATCGGCTGCTGGATTTAACCGAAGCTGCCGGGCGTTTTCGGCTCCCGGCGGAATGAGGGGCCACTTTTACGGATTTATTTGATTTGTCTTTTTAGGGGGAGGGACATCCCGAACCCTGCCGATAAAATGAATCCGTAAGAGCTCCGGTTCCGGTTTTAATTTCCCCGGTAGACAGCGGCTTTTCTTGAGCCCGCAAAATTGAATATCGCTATCGAAGTTCCGGCCGGGACAAGCACCAGAATGAATATAAGTGCAAACATGGTTTTTCCTCTTCCTTGATGAGTTGAAGGTGGATTTTTTTTATGGCGGCCACCCCGGCTCACCATTGGTGAGCCGGGATAACTGTAACCGCCAGGATTATTTTTTGCCGAAGGCCGGGGCAGCAAACGAAACGACAAAGAAGGGGACGAAGACCAAAGCTATCACTGCCACAAACAATATATCGAATGCCATTTTTTTACCCTTTCAAACAGATGTTGGTTTTTCCTTGTTAACAAATCCTGCCTTTTCATAAAGCATGAGTTGTGCCAAATAATGTTGGTGTTAATTATCAGTGAGATATGTAAAATAAGCCTGTTTTTAAAACAAGAAAAAATGCGGTAATTACGCCTCGGTGTATCATTTTTAGCGCATCGTTATTGACTCTGTATATTAATGGATTGGATTAGAAGTCATCGGTTAGTCTGGTTTTTTTTAAGGCTTATGCTTCTGGAGCTATTTTTCGCCTCGCTGATTTTTTTAACTATGTGCGGCAATTAGAATCGATCTTCTGAAGGGGCGTGTTGCTTCCCTCGGGGCCCGCCGCTTTTTCGCCACCACTAACCGGTATATAATGACATCCGCGCGATAAAAAGGTGATAGCTCATAGTCAGCTAATACCCGCCATCATCGAATCGCCAAGTCCCGGAGCATTGGAGAAATAAGTGGATCTAAAAGACTACTTCAAGGACGGATACATACTGGTGGTTGAGGATATGACCAGCATGCGCCGTACTATCAGGGCCATGCTCAAACAAATCGGCTTGAGCAACGTTGTGGAGGCGGATGACGGCGACACCGCCCTGCGTGTGATCCGCACGCAGGAAAACTGCGAATTTATCCTGTTGGATTGGAACATGCCGCGGGTGCCCGGCATTGACGTGGTGCGCGAGATACGCTCCACTGCTGCAAGCCAGGATGTGCCGCTTTTAATGGTCACCGCAGAGATGGGGCGCGACGAGGTGATGCAGGCGGGAGAAGCGGGCGTGAACGGTTACATCGTAAAACCTTTTGTGTCGAAGACCCTGGAAGATAAAATAAAATCAGTTCTTATGGCGCGTGCCGCTCCGCCGGAGCATGTGAAATTGCTGAAGGCGGGGGAGTCACTTGTCCTGCAGGGAGATTATGAGAAGGCCCTCATTTTTTTTGAAAAGGCCAGGGAGATCCGGGATAGCGCACGCGTGAATGTGAATATCGGAGAAACATATGAAAAGAAAGGCGACGAGGCCAAGGCGCGCGAGTCATACAACGCCGCCATCGAATTGAACCCGCTATTCATTAAAGCGCACCTGAAGAGCGCCGCATTGTATGAAAAACAGGGAAATTTTGATGCCGCACTGGCGGCCTTCAAAAAAACGGTAGAAATAAGCCCCAACAATCCGGGCAGGCACTTCGCCATCGGCAACCTTTTTCTCAAGAAGGGGGATGTGGTCAAAGCCCAAGAGGCTTACACGATAGCGGTAAAGCAGGAATCGGCTTTGGCCTCGGAGATTGCCGAAGAGTTGCTGAAGAGTGGAAAGGATGATTTGGCGGAGCACTTTTTCCGCGCCTCCATTTCAAAGCTGGCAGGCAACATTAATACCTACAACCGGCTCGGTATCGCGTTGCGCCGTCAGGGGAAGTGGCAGGAGGCCATACGGGAATACGAGACCGCCATAAAGATCGATCCGCGGGATGCCGCGATCTATTTCAACATGGGAAAAGCCTGCCTGGAAGGGGGGCAACGCGAGCGGGCCTATGAGGCTTTCAGTAAGGCGCTGACCATAGATCCCGGTTTTACTGAAGCGAAAAGCGAATTGGAAGGACTCGATAAACGCTCGGCTTGGGATTGAACGGGGCGAAGGAAATTCAGCTTAACAAATAAGCCTTCGACGAATCACGCCTTAACAGAGTGATGTTCCCTTACTTTTCCGAATCGCGATTCCAGTCGCGGCTTGTTAGGCAGGTCATCGCAACATAACCCCTAAGTACTAGTAATCGTCTTTTACGTCAATGATATGGTACATAATATGACATTGTCCGTACGTAATGACGCAATTCTTGATGCGGTCAAGAGGCATAATATTAATGGTTTACCTTATTATTATTTTTATGCTTTATGATTCTTTCCCATAAGTTCTTTCTCTGGCATAATTTAACATTAACGTGAGTTTCGGTTCTAACCAGAGAGGATGGCAGTAAATGTTTATTGTTTCAATTGCAGGGATTTTGTTCCCTTTGTGATCATATGGCTAATGAAAAACATGCAGTAAACCTAGTCGACTATTTCAAAACCGGCTATACGCTGATAGTGGATGACATGACCAACATGCGCCGCACTATCAAGAATATGCTTCGGCAGATAGGGTCTTCCAATGTGATGGAGGCGGATGACGGTGATTCCGCATTGGATGTGCTGCGCGGCAACCCGGGATGCCGCTTTATCCTGTTGGATTGGAACATGCCGCGTATGCCAGGCATTTATGCCGCACGGGAAATACGGGCTGATATGGCGATGCAAGATATTCCGATTCTCATGATAACCGCCGAGGTCGATCGCGATCAGATCGCCCAAGCGGGTGAGATTGGCGTAAACGGCTATATTGTGAAGCCGTTCGTCGCCAATCTCCTCGCGGAGAAAATACACGGCATCTTGGATGCGCGCGCCAATCCTCCCGAACATGTCAAGCTCATCAAGGTTGGGGAACAATTGCTTCGTCAGGGGCAGCACCAAAAGGCGCTCCAGCTGTTTGAGCGGGCGAAGGAGATGCGCGATACCGCCCGTATTCATGTGCATATCGGCGAGGCGTTTGAAATGAGCGGGAATGCCGATAAGGCGCAGGCCGCCTATGCAACCGCCATCCAGCAGAACCCCCAATTTCTGAAGGCGCATGTTAAAAGCGCCGACCTGTATTTGAAAGAAGGGAACCAGGATGCCGCGCTTGTATCCCTGCAAAAGGCCTCTGAAATCAGCCCTGCCAACGCCGACCGGCACATTGCGATAGGGAAGATTTATGTGGACAAAGGTGAGCCGGAAAAAGCGGCAGCCTCGTTCGGCGCCGCGGTGAAACGTGAATCTTCAAAAGCGTCCGAGATCGCCGAGGATCTTTTGAAAATGGGAAAACCGGAAATGGCCGAGCACTACTTCCGGGCTTCGTTGGAAAAAAGCACTGATACCATTCACACTTACAACCGCCTCGGCATCTCTCTGCGTCGGCAGGGAAAGTGGAAAGAGGCTATCCTTGAATACGAAACTGCCCTCAAGATCGACCCCAGCGACGAAGGGCTCTACTTCAATATGGCAAAAGCGTACGTCGAGGGGGGCAACCTTAAGATGGCCGAAAAGAACTTCCAAAAGGCGCTGGATGTAAATCCGAATCTCACGGCCGCGCAGAGGGAGTTGGAAGCGATAAAAAAGGGTACGCCGCTGACTTAACCAGAGCGCAAAATTAAGGAAGGTTGTTCCCATAATGTCGAAACCGCCAACGCCAGCTGGAAAGAAAGCGGCGGTTTCGCCCGAATTGCTCAAAAACCTGCCATTCAAGCAACGGGTCGCCCTCATGTATGCCGACCGGCTTGAATTTTCCGTCAAGCGCCACCGGCACATTTCGTACCGGCTTGAAGACGCGGCGTTGGCCACCGATCTGGGAGAAATATTTTCAAAGATCGGGCTTGAACCGCATCCCCAGCCGGATCAGGCAGTGAAGGTTCTCATCCACAACATCATCAAATGGGTTGATAACAGCCATTTGGTGATGCTCCATTTCAAGCCGAAGTTTACCGATTTCAACCTGGTGCATCTTCTGCGCGAAGTGAAGCTGGCGGCTCCCAGCGTGCAACTGAAATCGTTTATCCCGGTTTTTGTGGTGAACATTTCCTCGCAAAAGCAACATGAGGTGTTTCGTCTGCTTGGCGGATTCGGCATCCGTGCCGCCTGTTTTTTGACCCCCGGCGCGCAGAATGAAAATAATATCGAGGAAATTCTCTCAACCTTGGAGCGTTACGGCAAGGTGATGAAGGGTGAATTGGAGACCGGCCGTCACCGGCTGACACCGCTTGATATCAACTTGGAGCCGGATCCTGTTCACACAGGCAAATATAAGCAGCTTCTGGCGAAGGGGGAGGAGTTGATGCAGGCCGGCGATTATGAAGCGGCGATAAACAGTTTTTCCGAGGCGATCGCACTGGGGCCGAATTTCGAAGCGCTGATGGAGCGTGGCGACGCATATTACAAGACAAAGGCGTTTGTAGCGGCGTTGGCAGATTACCGCGAGGCTGCCCGGCTGGAGAAGTCGGTGCCCGATCCGTATGCCAAGATCGGCTCCTGCTGCCTTTCCTTGGTGAAGGCCGCGATCGATTCCGATGGGCCCGCCAAGGCCCAGCAGTGGTTTGATACGGGAATGAAGTACCTCGCCGATGCCGCAAAAATGGTGATGTCGATGGAGCAGGCCAACCAGCATTTTCCAGAGAAACTCCCCGCTGTGCCATACGCCCCGATCCTTGCCGCATTGGCGGAAAGCGATGTCCGCGGGCTGGGGTTGAAAGGGATAGAGGAGCGCCTGAATGCGCTTGCGGCCGATGTGCTGAAAAAGACATCAATGCAGGAAGAGGCGATTTCGGACAATTCGGCGGATACCCGGATAGACCGGGCCATTCTGCTTGCCCGCTACCGGCAGTACGAAGAAGCGGAACGGATTTTCCGTTCGGTCGCCAGCGAAGACCCGGTTAACACCGCGGCCGCCTTTAATAACTTCGCCATTGAGTTGCGCAAGAACGATCAGTACGCCAAGGCGTTCGATATTTACCGCGAGTTGCTGGTCAACGACATACCGGACCGCGACATTGTGGTGGAGAACATGAAATTGGCTGGGCTGAGGCATGCCGCCGCGCTGAAGGCGGCCAACCGGCATGATGAAGCGATAACGGTATACCGGGCAATCATGGAGTACCGCCCCAAAAGCCGCGAATGGGTGCTATGTGAGCTGGCCAACACGTTTCTTGAGATGCAGGACCAGGCTCGTGCCGCCTTCACCTTTATGGAAGCGATCTATGTGAATCCCAAAATGATGGATTCGGAAAAATTCGCCCCCTTCCGCGATCTGGCAAGCCTGCGCAAAGAAATGATGAAAAAGTTATTGGAAAGCGAGCCCGGCCAGGAAATACGCTGACCCGGCGTTATAAACGTGGTGTGGGCGCAGCAACTAGAAACGGAGCTCCACCACGCCGTTGATGATCATGTTTTTGCTGGCGGTTGAAAGGCCCATCAACACGGCCCCTTCATAGTGCAGTGTGAATCCGCCGATTTCCGTCAGGTTGCCGTCGAAGGCCGGCCCGGCGTATTGCAATTCGTTGCTCAAGGCATTCCATTCCCCCATGTTCACGCCATAGGCCTGTATGCCCGGGTTGAACCAGCTGAGGAAATGGTATTTGTACTCGGCTTGGTATTCCGCCACGTTGTCTTGCGCCCCTGCTATGGTCGACATATTCTTCCGGATGCCGGGATTGAAGTTTACATGCCACGTGTCGAAATCTTTTTCGAATAAAAGGAAAAGGTTGAAGTAGTGAGGAGTGGAAGAACTCATGGTGCTGCTCATGTGCTGGTAGTCCATGTATATGCCAAAGTCCACAACGTGCGTTTTTTTATCGGTGACCTGCATAACGGCCCTCGCTTTTAAGCGCGAATAACCAATGTCTTCGCCAGCGTTTCCCGATGCGCCGGTTTCGCCTACCACGCCAGCGCCAAGATCCAGCCTGTCGTAAAAAGTGTGGCGCAATTCCACCTGCATCCGCTTGGATTCCGGTTGTTTATTGCCTGCGGAATCCTCGCCCCCGCTGGCTTCACCCCAGACGCTGACGGCGGTTTCGCCGGGTGTAACGTTTGGCGAATAAACGTGGTAGGCGGACGCCGAGGCCGGCATAAGGGCGAGGGCCAATAAAGCCACGGCGGAAATCCTCAGCATGTTTTTTGCGTTTAGTAGAGTCATAGCTGTTTCTCCATATGGTTCAAAGGGGGATATATCCTGTGGTGCCTGTATCAACCAGTACCGTTGTATTGAGGTGAAAATTATGCGTTATTTGCGCAAGTGGCGCAACCATGAAAAAAGCTTTGGGGTTGGGGCATTGAGGGTTTGGATGGTAATTTATCGGAAATGGCGGTTTGGGGCTAATTTTTTGGTGTTATTTCCGAAAAATTTGGTAAACTTACCGCTTCCTGCATATTTATGTGGGGCAGTAGCTCAGCTGGGAGAGCGCCGCGTTCGCAATGCGGAGGCCAGGGGTTCGATCCCCCTCTGCTCCACCAATACACAAAACAACACCCTGCAAGGGTGGCGTTTTGTTTATTGTCGGTGATGAAGGGGATCGAAGCAAACAAGCGGCGCGAGCAGTGCACAGCGCATCCCGCCATGGATGGCGGGATAGCGAGTTTGCCGGGCCGGAGACGTTGGCGCGTGACGCGCCAACGCCGTAGGCCGTATCCCCCTCTGCTCGCATTTCTCCATTTCTGAGAAATTCGGCTGAATTTCGCCTTCTTGCTGGTATTATATTTCCACGATAACAGTAATCAACAATAAGGGGATGGTTGCATGCCGTCAAAGCGTGTCGAGTTGGAAGCAGTCAGTAGGGGTTTAATAATGAGCCTCACCCCACAACTGGTCCGGCGATCTTCAAACAATTTTACGAGTTGTACGATTGCCAACACGGCGAAGTAACCCATATATGAAAATCACAAAGCTACAACTCACCAATTTTAAATTATTTTCTGATCTCACTATTCAGGGGATACCTCCAGAGACAGAAGTTGTTCTGCTTGTTGGCCCGAACGGTACCGGTAAAAGCTGTATTTTTGACGCTTTTAATCATTTTGCTTATACGAGCAAATGGGGGGGCAATCCCGGAGATGATGGATATTACAGGAAAGAAAAAACGAAAGGCGTGGGAGTAAGTCTTTTTGACGAAGCCGGAAACATTATGCAACGACCGGAATATCGTAAAAGGACGATTAACTTCTATGGCAGGTCATCTTACAGGTTTACAAGCAAAATAAGCCGAAATTCGATCAGTACCGATGTTGCAAGCAAGGTTTTGGATGACCAAGATGCGCCTACAACCTATTCTGAGCTTGACCAAAGAATCGAAAATGACATTGAAAAGGCTCTGGGTGAATTTATTCAGGCAGTGCAAGCGCAAACAGGAAAAACGGACATAGAAATAGTAAAGCAGGTGATTGGAGAGCTTAATGTTAGTTTAGCGGCTATTTTCCCGGATTCTAATTTAAAGTTAATGAGAATAGTCGACCCCCATTCTGATCCAAGTAGTTCCAAGATAGATTTGGAATTTTCAAAGAATGATACGATTTTTAGTTTCAGAAATCTGAGTTCAGGTGAAAAAGAAATTGTGGATATCATCTTTAATTTTCACCGCAGAAAAGATGCTTGGATAGCAAATGGAGTATATTTTATCGACGAACCAGAATTGCATCTAAATACAAAGATACAAGCGTTATTACTAAAGGAGTTGCACCGTCTTTGCAAAGAATGCAATGCTCAATTGTGGGTTGCCACGCATAGTCTTGGCTTTCTGAGGGAGGCGCAGGAGGAAAAAAGGGGGCGCCCCAACGCTATTGCAATAATAGAGTTTAAGTCAGAATATGCGAACCATGTGCAGCCTGTTGAACCGCTACGGGGTTCAAGGGGGGATTGGAAAAGAATATTTCGGACCGCCCTCGAAGACATTACTGGGCTTGTTGCTCCCAAATTAATCATTTATTGCGAAGGCAAGTTAACTAACTCTCTTGATGAAACTATGTTTCAAGCGATTTTCGAAAATAAGGACGACTGTCAGTTCATTTCTGCTACAAATAAAGCTGATTCCATTAAATATGCGGGCGTTGCGTTAACAGTGTTGAGCAAGGCATTTGATAGCGTGAAGATTAAGAATCTAGTTGATAGAGATGATAACGAAACATTGCCCAAAGGGTCGTCTGTCACAATATGCAAATTGCAAAGAAGAGAATTTGAAAACTACTTGTTTGATCGCGAAATTATTAAAAAAGCTTATCCTGATTTTTCCATAGATGAATACCGTAAAATCATTTCAGATATAGAAAATGACGATGTTAAGGCTAAAACACTGGAATTGATAAAAGCAGCCGGAGGGCAAATTAACGAGAAGGACTTTAAATTAAAATTGGCCAAATCCATAACTTCTGACACTGAAATCTACAAACAGCTCCATAAAATAATATTTGAATAAATATGATCTGCTCTGTGCGATAAAAGTGTTTACATCTGGCTTTGTCGCAATTTGTCGCAAAGCCGTTTTTGCGATTTTTAACGCCCGATAAATCAATACGCTGGAAGTCGCAAGAGGGGTTCGATCCCCCTCTGCTCCACCAATAAACAAAACAACACCCTGCAAGGGTGGCGTTTTGTGTATTGTCGGTGATGAAGGGGATCGAAGCAAACGAGCGGCGCGAGCAGTGCACAGCGCATCCCGCCATGGATGGCGGGATAGCGAGTTTGCCGGGCCGGAGACGTTGGCGCGTGACGCGCCAACGCCGCAGGCCGTATCCCCCCCCCCTGCTCCACTGACTTTTGCGGTCTATATCAGGCTGGCCCGCCAAGGCGATTGTGCGGCATGGATACCGCACAGCCGCCGGGGGAGATCTGGCCTATAGACTGGCGAGGCGCGTTCTAACTTCCGCGGTTCTGAAAGCGCCAGGGTGTTTATCCAGATACTTCTGGTATTCAGTTTTTGCGGCCCCCTTGTTGCCGGCGGCTTCCTCATTGCGGGCGATCTGGTAATCAACTTCTTCGCCAAAAATGGTGGTTGCCCGGATCTTCTCCAGCGTGCCGGCGGCGTCGGCGAATTTGCCCAACTGGGTCTGCGTGGCTGAAAGGTTGATAGTTGCAAGCTGTCCCACTGCGTCGTTTCCGCCGATTCCCTGATAAAGCGGAAGCGCTTCGTCAAAATTTCCTTTCTGATAGAGGAAATTGGCGCGGTAGAGCCGGCCGATCCGTCCCGATTCGGTGGAACCGTATTGCGCATCGTATGCTTTCAGCTTGTCAATGATCTCCGGGCTGGGCGTAACGGTGAGGCCGCTTCCCTGGCGCGGGAGTTCTGCGAGTACGCGGTAGAGTTCGTTGTTTGCCCGCACCATTTTCTGCGATTGGTAATACCAAAAGCCAAAGCCGAGCATCACCGCCACCAGCACGCCGATCATCGGCAGGGCCAGCTTTTCGCGGTTGTCGGAAACATAATGAAAGGTGTGATCCCAAAACGTCAGAAATTCATCCGGCGATTTGATGTCCATTTTTTTTGTGATCCGTTTGTACTTCGCCACTACTTCAAACCCTCCACAAGGCGTTGCGAATTTATGAATATTTCTTCCGCCAGAGCGTTGGTAAGCCCGGCGGACAACATCACTTTCATCGCCATGGCACGGTCCATCAGGTCGCGCGGCGAATGACTATCGGTGTCGAATACCATTTTTGCCCCGGCTTCCAATGCGGTACGGGCCACATGGCCGTTGGAAAATCCGTGTCCGCTTCTGCCGCTGATCTCAAGGAAAACACCGGCGGCGGCCGCCTTCTTGGCGACAGCGGCGGTGATAAGTCCGGGATGGGCAAGAATCGTGATCCCGGCATCAATGGCGGCATCGTTGGTTCCCGGTTCCACCGGCTCAACGATTGTTTCGCCATGCACCACTATGATCTTGGCCCCGGCGGCGCGGGCGCGCTTGGCAACGTCGGCGATCCTTCCGGGGGTTACATGGGTGATCTCCACTCCGGGCAGTACCTTTATGGCATGGCGGTCTTCGGCGCAAAACCGGACGATGCTCTCCGCCACATGCTCCACGTTGGATTGATCAACATGATCGGTGATGGCGATGGCTTTGTGTCCCATCGCCTCGGCGCGCCGGGTCAACTCGGCCGGAATCAGCTCGCCATCGCTGAAAACCGTATGCATGTGCAGATCTATCATCCTGATAGGGTACGGTATGCAGGGGGCGGCTGTAAAGCTCTAGTTGCTTTCTGCTCTAGGGGGGAGCCGCCACAGCTATTGACAGGCGTTGCTTTGGGGTTCTGGTAAATAGTTGGCTAGAAAAAAATTGGACACCTAAAAGGGGGTAACTTCTAGGTGCCCGTTCAACGTAGGATAAAAGTGGGGAAAAAAAGACCTTACTTATGTCGTTTCCACAAGCAGGTCATGGGAGGCTAAACAATCCTTGCATGAGTGGTCGACATCACGTCCGCACATAAGGCACGTGAAGGAGCCTTGGTAAAATCGCAGGTGCCCGCCGCAATGGTTGCAAACCCGTACCGCGACTTTCCGTTTCGACGCTTCCCTGACTTCAACTTCCAACAATGTTTTCATAAACTCTCCTCGATCATCATTCCTTGATCAAAGATACAGCAAGCACCGTGCCATTATTGGCCAAATCGCCACATGTTATTGTTTTATTGAGTATTATTTTTGTGATGGCATTGTTATCAATGCGTGGTAACTGCTTTGAAGGGTAAAAAATTCCCTTATTTTTTGGCGGCGGTCGTTATTTTCCGCCAATTTTTGGGGTATTCTTTGGGGGGTGACCATCGTTTGGTTGAATCCATTTCTAATGGCGCGGTTCTATATGTGCGGTTACGGAAGCCCGTAAAGAGGTAATAGAAATGAAAAGAACCCTCATTATAGTTGGAGTTATATCAGCCATGTTTGGTTTGGATTATGTGCGCAACAGTTTCAATGTTTTCGCCGCCGACGTAGCCGGCTATACCGATCTTTCTGGCGCCGACGCTGTGGAAATGATCAAGAACGAAAAGGACATATTGATCATTGATGTCCGTTCGCAAAGCGAATTCACCGGCGAACTGGGGCACCTGGAAGGAGCCAAACTGATTCCGCTGAATGAATTAAGCGCCCGCTTCGGCGAGATTGCCGCATATAAAGAGAAGAATGTGTTGGTCGTTTGCCGCTCTGGCGTGCGCAGCCGTCAGGCTTCCTCCGCGCTGGTGAACAACGGTTTTGCGCATGTATATAACATCGCGCCCGGCATGGCCGGCCTAAACCAGATTCCCGGTGCGCCGATAGAACGCTGAACCCTTCCCTCCCCTCTTGCCGGAGGCCCTCGCCGCGCCGTGTAACAGCGGCGCGGCATTTTTTTTCGTGGAGTTCGTATCGAGCCTGCTCTCGCGAAGGCAGGGCGCGCCATAATGCACTGAAGGAAGTAACCAACTTGGTTATTTCGTATAGACCCACCACTTGAGGTAGTTGCCTTCGGGGAACGCCGGGCGGGTGGTGTGATCGAGCGGCATGCCGCCGTTTTTGCGCGCGATCAGTTTCAGTTCCTTAATGGCTTCTTCGCAGAGTGTTTTTGGCATGAACGACGAGCAGTTGATGGCAAGCAGCACGCCCGTCTCCGATAGTAGAGCCGCGCCGAGCCGCAACAGTTTTTCCCACCCTTTCAGCGCCGGCACCAGCGACGACTTGTTGGTGCACATGTTTGGCGGGTCGATGATGACCAGATCGAACTGCCGCCCTTCTCCCGCCAGTTTTTCCAGAACATCGAACACATCGCCGGTGATCCACTCTTCATCACGGAGCGTGAAGCCGTTGGCTTCCATCAACTGCGCCGCCTGTGTACGGGCGTGCGGATCGCTGTCGACGGAGAGCAACTCGGTTGCGCCGTGCCGCCGCGCTATAAGCGTGAATGCGCCGTTGTTGGAAAAACAGTTGAGGGTGCGGCGTCCCAGCGTCATTTTTGGCAGATGGGTGCGCACTCCCTTCAGGTCGAGGTAAAACCCGCTCTTCTGGCCGGTGAAGGGGAACGAAAGGAATGTAAGCCCGTTCTCGGAAAATTTGATCGGCTCTTCCATCGGTTCGCCTGCCAGCAACGTTGTGGGGCCGCCGCGTTGCGTGGGAGGTTTCAGCAGGTGTGTGGCGGTGCCCAACTGTTTTGTCACCTCCTCGGCCAATAATGGCAGCAGCGGATCCCAGAATGCGAGGTAGGGTTGCCACACCGCTACCTTTCCGTATATGTCGCAGGTGAGGCCGGGGAAAAAATCCCCCTCGCCGTTGATGAGGCGATAAGCTTCGCCAAATTCTTTTTTCGTTTCACACAGCTTCTTCAGCCCTTCGCAGAAGGCACCGGGTGTGAGCGGATCGGCGCCCGGAAGAATACGGAGCGCGATGCTGCCGTGCGGCTCGTAAATGGCGTTGGCGCAGAACTTGTTTTGGCCGTCAACGATGCGGACAATGCTGCCCGAGGGAATGGCATCGATGGCGGAAGAAAGCGCCTTTCGGTGTATCCAGGGATGCCCTTTACGGATGACCCCGGCGATAAGTTTCGAGGCCTGATAGCGGCGCGGCAAAAATTCCATGTACAAGAGGGTACAGACACCGCGTCCGTAATACAAGGAAAACGGTACCGCAGGTACATTTTGCCGTTTTTTTTAATCGGTCTCTGCGGTGAAAAAGATGACCCTGTTTTTTGAAATTGATACGTTTTTAATGCGGCTGTTCCGGCTTTTTTAGAAGGCATATTTATAATTATATTTATATATCAACATGTTATCTAAGTGGCATAATCCGTGCATTTTAGTAGGGTATTAGATGGAAGAGTGCGTACAGAAGAGGTATGGAAGTGAATAAAGAAATTAAAAAAGAAAGTTCTCTAATGGGAAAGGCAGCTGGCTTGGATGGTCGCCATTGCCGGGGGTTCGGGGCCATAAATGATGCCACGGAGTCCGGCAGTGGTCTTTATCGGCTAAATGCGTTAAACAAAGCAGCCTGTTTAATGTTCGTGCCTAATTGATGCCGGTACGGGGCTGCCCTCCCGTCTCTCTTGGGTTATTTTTGGAAAAATCTGTCATACCATCTCACAATGAAGTATCCCGCAGCATACGGTCAGTGGCGGCGCCTGAAACGTAATGCATCTCATTGTTTGGTCAAGACCCAATTATTACCTCCTCCCGACAAGGAGAGTGTAGAACCGGAAATGGTATAGGTACTGGTTTCCGTATTGAGCTGTGTGCTACTGCAGCTGCTGGAGAGCGTGGCATGCCATAGGGAGGTTCCGCTGCTGTACCACATGCCGGTATCGTTGCATGAAGTTCCCGATTGGTTAAACTCTGTTACCTTGAAGGTGCCGTCACTGTAAATGTATATCTTCGATGGACATGAAGTTGCGCATGAGGTGTTATTCCATGTTCCCACAAGGGTACTGCTTCCCCCCAGTTTTATAAGTGACCCCGACGACGACAATGTCATCACGTTCCCCGATATCGTCATAGTTTCGCTTACGGGAACGTTAAGGTTGGTGGCACCGCACGAGCTTGCCGTAAGAGTGTGGGTCAATGTGGTGCCGTTAAGCGACCAAGTGCCGCTTTCCGTGCAGCTTGATTTGGCGGTGAGATCGTATTTCGGCCCGCTCCAGGTGCCGTTGCTGTTGACCGTAATGACATCCAGGCAGGTATCGGTATTGCCGCTGCAGGTGTGCGCGGCTCCTGTCCATTTCCCGGCCCATATATCGGTGGTGTTGGCGGTAACGGCTACTGCGGCAGAAGCGGTGTCTGCGGCGGTGGTTACGGCGGTATCGGTAAGAGGGTCGGAGTTGTTGGCCACTGCTGCGGCAACGGCGTTCGCCACCGTGCCGAAATTCCCGTCGGACGCGATAGTGGTGACTGCCGTGTTAACATCAACCGCACCGGCTGCCAGCGTGAAGTCAGTGTTCTCTTCGCCCAGGGAAACGGTTCCCAACGTAGCGGCCAGTTTCGTAGATCGGA
>JAKAGL010000203.1 GCA_021815535.1 bacterium | reverse complement strand
GTGATGGCGGTAGTCCCCGGCACTTTCAGAAGAGCCACGTCGCTTGCCGGGTCGTTGCCGAGCAGGCGGGCATCCTGTTCATACTCGGCGCGGTGGGCGACCCGCACGATGATCCGGTCGGCGTCCGCAACGACGTGGTAATTGGTGAGGATGTAGCCGCGCTTGTTGATGAAAAAACCGCTGCCGGTATCGCTTTCCACATACAGGACTTTGTAGCGGTTGCTGATCCAGGTGGAAAGCGCATCATAAATGCCGAGGTTGGAATGGAGCAGTTCTGAAAGGGTGGGGCGCGGCTTTTCTTTGAGGGCGTAGATGTTCACCACCGCGGGCATCGCCTCGCGCGCGATAACCGACATATCGGGCAGGGCGGGGGCCGCCTGGGCAATGGGCGGTGAAAGAAGCGCTTGGCAGCACACCGCCAACAGGATGACCGTCAGCGGCGTCCCGAAGCGCTTTTTCACCGGTCCGGTTTCCTTCCGGTCACGAGGCCGCTGATGCCGAAGGTGAGGGGCGCGACATTCACATCAACGAAACCGCATTCCTCGAAGATCTCCTTCAGGCGCGCTTCGGCCGGGAAGTCCAATACCGAAAGCGGCAGGTAGGTGTACGCTTCGGGGTGGCCGGAGACGGCCCTGCCGATGAACGGGAGCACCCGTTTGAAATAGAACAGATACAGGCCCCGCATAAGCCTGTTCGACGGGGTGGTGAATTCCAGAATGGCGATGGAGCCGCCCGGCTTGAGCACCCGGTTGATCTCGCGCAGTCCTTTATGGAGATCGGCGAAATTGCGGATGCCATAGGCGCAGGTCGCCCCGTCGAAGGTATCATCGCGGAACGAGAGATTCAGTGCGTCGCCGCGCCCCATCCGGATGGAACTGCTTTTTACCTTGGGAAGTCCCATCACCAGCATCTGGTGGGCAAAATCGACGCCGACGACTTTCGCGTTGGGATTTTGGCGGACGATCTCCAGCGCCACATCGCCGGTGCCGGTCGCCACATCGAGGTATACGCCGCCGGCGCGGGGGGCCAGTTTTTTTATCGCGGCGGTGCGCCAGCGCCGGTCGATGCCCATGCTGAGGAGGCGGTTCAGCAGGTCATAGCGCGGGGCGATGTCGCTGAACATCCGCCCGATCTTAGCGGCGTCTTTTTCAATCATCCCGCCATGATGGCATATTTGCGGCGGCAATGGGGAGCGGATTTTTGCGAGGCGTTTTTTGCAAAAAGGGGGCATGAGGGAGCGGCGGGGCAACGGCGTTCCGGCGTTACGTATAGGAACGTTGCGCGCGCGGGCCTACGCCGAGGCGGCAGAATATCTCATAGGGGATGGTGCCGGCCAGTTCGGCCCAGTGCTCCGCCGTTGTTTCGGGAGCATCGCCCCCCAGGATGACCACTTCATCCCCCGGCGCGGCGGAGGGGACGCGGCTGAGATCGACCATCACCATGTCCATGCAGACGTTGCCGATGATCGGCACCGGCCTGCCGCGCACGATGAACACCCCCCGGTTGGAGAGCAGGCGGTTGATGCCGTCGGCATAGCCGCCGAGCACCACGCCGACTTTTTTATTGCGCGGGGTGACGTAGGTGGCGTTATAACCGATCCCTTCCCCCTGCGGGATGTCTTTCACGCTGATAAGGCGGCTGGTGACGGACATGACCGGTTTGAAGGCCGCCTCTTTCACCTCGGCGGAGGGGAAGCCGTAGAGGGCGATGCCGGGGCGCACCATGCCGTAATGCGCCTGTTTGTAGTTGATGATGGCGTCGCTGTTGGCGGCGTGGATGTAGTTCGGCCTCAATCCTGCCTTCTTCACCGCCTCCAACACTCCCTCGAAGCGGCGGAGCTGATTATCGGTTTGGGGCGATTGGATATCGCCGGCGGATGCCAGGTGGGTCATTACCCCCTCAACGTGGACATTTCTCATTTTGCCGATTTGCAGAATGGCGTCGACGGCTTGGCGCAAGGTGAAGCCGAGGCGCCCCATGCCGGTATCGAATTTCAGGTGGACGGCTATTTTTTTTCCCTCTTTTTTCCCAACGCGGTTAAGCTCTTTGGCTACGTCCACCGAGAAAACCACCGGGGTGAGGCGGTATTTCACCGCGTCGGCGGCTTCGTTGGGCAGAATGCCGTCCAGCAGCAGCGCCGGGGCGGCGATCTTTTCGCGGCGCAGTGTACGCCCTTCTTCCAGCGCGCCAACGCCCAGCATCGGAACGCCGCAACCGAGCGCCTCCCGCGCCAGCGGTATCATGCCGTGGCCGTAGCCGTCGGCCTTGATGACAGGGAGGATGGCCGCATCGGGGGCGAGCGATTTGATCGTTTCGATGTTGTGCCGGAAGGCCGCCAGGTCGATACGCACATTGAGCATAGCGGTTATTTTATACCGGTTGCACGGCAAAAAAGCGGCGCCGAAAGAAAAAAATGCGCCTCATCAAAAGGGGGCGCGGGAAATCAGTCCTGCGAGGTTTCGTATTCCGGCAGGTCGAATTCCGGGTTGCCGAAGCTGGTGCATTCCTTGTCGAATACCAGATGGACATCGCCGACCGGGCCGTTACGCTGTTTGGCGATGATGACCTGCGCCCGCCCCTGCGCCTCCACTTTTTCCGGCGAGTAGTATTCCTCGCGGTAGACGAAGCAGACCACGTCGGCATCCTGCTCGATAGTGCCGGATTCGCGCAGGTCGGCCAGTTGCGGCCGTTTGTTGGGGCGCTCTTCCACTTTACGCGAGAGCTGGGATATGGCGACGACCGGAACATTGAGTTCGCGCGCCAGCCCCTTGAGTCCGCGGGTGATTTCGGCGATCTCCTGCACGCGGTTTTCGGATTTCAGGCGGCCGCTCATCAACTGGAGGTAGTCGATGAAGATGATGTCCAGCCCCTTGTCGGCCTTCAGGCGGCGCGCTTTGGAGCGGATGTCGAGCACGGTCTGGGCCGGCGAGTCGTCGATATGGATCTTCGATTCGTAGAGTTTGCTTGCCGCCATATTGATCTTGGGCCAATCATTTTGCGAGAGGAAACCGGTGCGTATTTTATGCATATTGGTGCGGCTAAGCGATGAGATCATGCGCAGCGCAAGCTGCATGGCGCTCATTTCCAGCGAGAAGAATGCAACGCTTTTTCCGTGTTCGGTGGTCATGTATTCCGCCATGTTGATGCAGATGGCGGTTTTGCCCATCGACGGGCGGCCGGCCATGACAATAAGGTCGCCCGGTTGCAGGCCAGAAGTTTTTTCGTCGAATTTCTTGAAGCTGGTCGGGATGCCGGTGATCAGTTCTTTGCGGTCGAACAGTTTTTCGAGGTTCTGGATAGAATCGTTGACCACGGTTCTGATATCGCGGAACCCCTTGTTGACGCGCTTCTCGGCGATCTCGAAGATCATCGATTCGGCGCGGTCGATCACCTGATCCACCTCTTCGGTGTCCTCGTATCCGAGGGTGACCACTTCGGCGGCGGTGGTGATGAGGCCGCGCAGCAGGGCTTTTTCCTTCACGATGCGGGCGTGCACGCCGACGTTGGCGGCGGTGGGGATCAGCTCCATCAGCCGGGCCAGGTAGTCGAGGCCGCCGGTATCGTCGAGTTGTTTTTTCTTGCGCAGCTTTTCGCTGACGGTCATCAGGTCGATCGGCTCGTTGGCGTTGAAAAGCTCGATGAAGGCGGCATAGATCAGCCGGTGGGCCGGTTTGTAGAAATCCTCGCCGTTCTGCACGAATTCGACGGCGCGGGGCATCGCCTGGTTGTCGAACAGGATGCCCCCGAGGACCGATTGTTCGGCCTCGATGTTATGCGGCGGCACCCTCCCCGGTCCGGCCACGGGCAACGGACGGGAAGGGTATTCGCTTGCCATGGCGCGGGTTTATTCCGCCGCGCCTTCCGCCGGAGTTTCTTCGGTGAGTGCTTTTTCTTCCACTTCGGCCTGGATCTCCACGGTGACGGTGGCGGTCACTTCGGGGTGAACCTTGATCTCCACCTTGTGTTCGCCCACGGTCTTCAGCGGCATATCGATGTGTATCTTGTGCTTGTCGAGGTGGAAATGGCGGTTGCCGATAAGCTCCTTGGCGATGTCGGTAACGGTGACCGATCCGAAGAGTTTTCCCTCTTCGCCCGATTTGCGCACGAACACCAAGCGGACTTTTGACAGCTCTTCGGCCATCTGCACCGCATCGGCTTTCAGCGCCGCCAGCCTCTTGGCGCGCTGTACCATGTGCTGTTCGATCACCTTCAGGTTGCCTTTGGTGGCTTCGATGGCGAGGCCCTGCGGCAACAGGAAGTTGCGGCCGTAGCCCCCCTTCACTTTCACTTTCTCGCCGGCTTTGCCGAGTTTTTCCACGTCTTCTTTAAGTATCACTTCCATTGGTATCCTCCTTTTCGCCTTTCGCACGGCGTATTTTTCTGAAATCGAGCCACAGATCGAACAGTCCCAGTCCAGCCGTTCCCGCGATCATGAACGGCTGAAGACTGATTAAAATGTAAATGGTCCAGCGCAAAAACCGGGGAAGCCTGCCGCGTTCGAACCAGTGCCGGATAACGCACAGCCCCGCCATAAAATAGAGGGAAAGGGTTATGATCAGCAGATTGATCCCCGCGGTACGGGCGGCGCCGCCCGGCACCAGCATCAGCCCGCCGCCGAATATGAAGATGAACACCATCCGTTCCGGCGGCGACCAGCGGTTGAGTTCCATCGGCGCGGGAGCCGGCAGCCAGAACCAGCGGGTCTGCAACGCGGCGTAGGCGGCGAAATTCATGAACATCACCGAAAGGTACACCACCGCCATGGCGCCCGGA
>JAKAGL010000202.1 GCA_021815535.1 bacterium | reverse complement strand
CATTCAGTATGGAAGCGGGGAAGGCGGTGCTGGGCTATCCGGAGGAGCAGTCGTTCATCCGCGACCAGTGCGAGCAGAACCGCGAACTGATAGAAGGGGCGCTGCAATCGGCCACCGGGCGGCGCATGGCCGTCGTCTTCAGCCCGGCGGCAAAAACCGTGTTGAAGGAAACGCAGGTGAAAAAACCGGCGATGGATAGCGCCATGCGGCGGCAGATGCTGAACGAACCGATCATCCAGAAGGCGGTCGACCTGTTCGACGGCATCCCCGGCTTCGAGGAGGAGCGCTGATGCGGAACCTAGCGGACATGCTGTTAAAGGCGCAGAAGCTGAAATCCGGCGTGGATGAAGCGCGGGCACGGGTGAAAAACCAGACCGTTGATGCCGAAGCGGCCGGCGGCGCGGTGCGCGTGGTCGCCAGTTGCGACAAGCAGATCGTTTCCATCACCGTCGATCACGCCCGCGTGGCGGCCATCGGCCGCCCGGTTGAGGAGTTGATCGCCGAGGCGTCCAACGCGGCGCTTAAGAAAGCCGAGGCCGTGTTGAAGGCCGAGCTTTCAAAGGCGATGGACGCCGCCGGCCTTTCCCTTCCCGGCCTGTTTTAAATAGCATAGGGAGGATAAATATGGAACTCCCCAAAGATGAAATAGATTCGGCCTTGGAGTTTATTCGACGCACTAAGGGCAATCTTGAATTTATAGAATTTGCAGCAGAGGAGGACGAAAAGAAAGGCAAAACAAATGCAAGAGTGTGGGAGGTCACACAGCTAGTAAATTCCACATTAGGCCTAATTATTTTTCCATCCGACGCCCTTTTAGATAGCATCACAACCCCTTTGCATCGATTGCCTGAATGGCCTGATATTAAAGTGGTCCGCGGAAGCCCCGCCAAAGATACACTTCACCAATTAGTGAAAGGATTGCGGAATGGGCTTGCTCATCACAATGTTGAGTTCATCAACGGCAAGGACAAAAAAATTTCAAGGCTGCGTATTTGGAATTGCACACCCCCAGAATATATAGAAAAAATATGGGAAGTCAGTTTAAGCATCGATGACCTTCGCACATTCTGCATCAAATTTAGTGAGATGCTTGTCCGAGAATTAAAAGGCCACATTTAATGAATTCAGGAGGGAGAAGTGGCTGCTCTGAGAAAAAATAGCAATTGGGAAGATCTCCCAATTCCATCAATTGGGGATATTGTCCACCTCCATTACGAAGACGTTTTCTCAAAACTTCTTAAAATCAAAGTGATTGGAATCGAAAATAGTGCATATACTGGTTTGGTCGAGGCAATATTTGAATTGAAAACTTCTACACCTGTCGTGGTCTGTGAAGACTTAAGGGTAGGACAACCTGTTAATTTTGGCCGTGAATTGATTCACCACGTTATTCAAAAAGCTTAGTGATCGTAAGGCTATTTTTAGAAATAAAAATTGGTATCATATAGAGGGTTTTATCACGCTTAGTTCGGCTTAATAAAAAAGCATTGGAAATAGATATGAGAGGTCGCTGGCGTAAAAGGCGAGGTTCTAACTACGACCAGAATCATGGAGTTCCGGGGGTTGTTTATATTTTGGAAAACCCTGGTTTGCGTGAGGGGTGGTTTAAAATTGGTTGCAGTCGACGATCTGGCGGGATTCGCGCCACTGAACTAAATCTGGATGCTAACACCGGAACTCCCGGTTCGTTTCGGTGTGTGTTCGAACTTCGAACTAAAGATTGTGGTAAAGCCGAGGAACGCGTTTTCCAAAAATTAGCTGACCACCGCCGTGGCAAGTGGGGTCAGGAATTCTTTGAAGTCGCGCTTGACCCTGCAAAAGAAATAATCATTCAAGTATGCGGTGATGTTGATAGGGAAGTTGGTGAGCGTCCTCAGCCTCAAAATAGCCCCATATCTTCAATTCTCGGGGATGTTTCGAGTTCAAATGTAAAAGCACAGATTCAGCACAAAGTGGATATTTCTGGTGGCTCTGTTAATGTGTCAAAAAAGGAGAAAGCATTTAACTTTTCCTTGCATGTTCCCGTTGGATTCATAACTGTATTTTCGTTTTTTGGTTTTTTGATTAGTGGTAAAGAATTGTCCATTGCTCTTATGCTTTCCTTCGTTGTTGCGGGCGCAGTCCTAATTACGGTAGAGGCTGTTGAATGGACGGCCAATAAAATTGCCGAATGGGTCGATTAATCGCCCGTCAAAAAAAGTAAAGAAACGGTCCATTTTTCTGAATTCGGTAAATGTGATGGAGGATGCGGATGAGAGGATGAACTCGCAAGAATCGCGAATGTCCTCAAGAAGTTTAGGAACAGCAGGCCGTAAAGAGGGTTCTCCTGCTCTGTTCGACCGACCGGATAAAATATGGATTTTTCATCGTGCGGGCCATTACGAGGTCTATCTTGCGGTCAAAAAGAATTTCAAATTATTCCAGAAGGCCGAAATACTGACCGGCAGCATTCGTTTGGTAAAGCCGTTTAAAATCTACAAGAAAATCAAGGTCGCTTGTTTCGGCGTTAAAGGCATCGCTTGTGGAACCGAATATCTCAAGGTGGGGCACCGCATATTTTTTGCACTGATCGGTCAATGCCGAAAGGTTATCCTTAATCATTCGTTTCATAACTTTTTTCATTCTCATAAGAGCATTATCATCCTTATCATCCACCGGGCGTTGCCAGTAAATCGGTTCGCCCTGAGTGCGAAGTCATTTCATCGGAGGTCAACCACCGCAGCCGGATTTGGAAGAAATGACGCCGGTGGCGGCTGGGGAGGATTTGAAAGTCCTGGCGGTTCTGGAGCAATTGAACGATTTGAAAGGGTGAGTTTTTTCGCGCGATTTGAAGCGAAAAACGAATCTTTGCACCCACTCAATTTCGCCCTTTCCCGGCGGGGAGCGCATGCTAGACTAACGAGTCTATGGAATCGTCAGCATCCGTAAAAAAACTCAGCGAGGAGCTTCAAAAGCTTCCCGGCATCGGCCGCAAAACCGCCGAGCGGCTGGTCTACGCTCTTCTGAAAGACAAAGACCAGCGGGCGGCCCAGCTTGCGCGCGCATTGATGGATCTTGTTGAAAAAGTGAAGCTTTGCTCCGTCTGCGGCGGCATCACGGAGGTTGATCCGTGCGAGCTGTGCACCTCCGACAAACGCGATAAGACGGTTGTCTGCGTGGTCGAACAGCCGCTTGATATTGCGCTTTTGGAGCGCACCGGCGGCCATAACGGACTTTATCACGTGTTGGGCGGCACTCTTTCGCCACTCGACGGCATCGGTCCCGAAATTCTGCGGATTGAACAGTTGCTTAAACGGGTTAAAACAGCTACGATTAAAGAGGTTATTGTCGCTACCAATCCTACCGTGGATGGTGAGGCCACAGCCCTTTATCTCTCAAAGGTTTTGCGTCCTTTGGGGGTAAAAGCAACGCGGATTGCACGCGGCGTTCCCGTAGGGAGCGATCTTGAGTATGTGGATGAAATCACGCTGGTTAAATCCATAGAAGGACGCAGGGAAATATAAAAACGACGGGGTTTACGATATAGCGTTGGGAGAATTGAATGCAGAAGTTGCCTATCACAAACAAACTGGGATTCTATGAAATCCGCATGGCAAGCATCGGCGGGTTCGGCGCGAACGTCGCCGGCAAGATGCTGGCTGAGGCGGGGGTGTTGAAGCAGGGGTACAACGGCTCCAACTTCTCAAGTTATGGTTCGGAGAAGAAAGGTTCGGCCGTTTCGGCGTTCGTACGTTTCTGCGCACCGGATGTCAACGTTCGGGTGAACGCTCCGGTTACGGAACCGCACATGCTGGTTATCTTCCTTGAAGCGATCGCCAAAATGCCCGGTATGCTTTCCGGCGTTACAGAAGAGACCACCGTGATTTTCAACACCCATATGGATGTGGACACGGCGCGTGATTATCTAGGCCTTGCCGCCGGAACCTTGGTGGTGGTGGATGCCATGAAGATCGCGGTGGAAGAGAAAACCCGCGTTAACACGGCATTGCTTGGCACCATGGCGGCAGTATCGGGTTTTCTGAGCCAGGACGCGCTTAAGGAGATGATGCGGGAAACCTTCGGCAAGAAATATCCACAGACCGTGCCAGCCAACATCAAGACGTTCGAGCGCGGCGCCAGTGAATTTGTTTCAAAGAAATTCGCCTACGACGGCAAGTACAGTAAGACGCCGTTTACCCGCACCGGCCAGAAGTTGGGATACCTGAACCAGCCGATTGGCGGGGTAATTCCGGCCGCTGGGAATTCGATGTTCAAGGACCTTTCCGCGTCACGTTCCGGTTATGTACCGGTACTCAACCGCGGTAAATGCACCAGCTGTGGCGAATGTGACATCACTTGCCCCGACTACTGTTTTGAATGGCAAGAACAGACCAGTAAAAAGGGGAAGCCCGAAATGATTTTACAGAAATTAAACTACCAATATTGCAAGGGATGCCTGCGTTGCGTCCTGATCTGCAAGTTTGAGGCGCTTACGACCCATGTGGAGTACGAAGTTAAAAAATCCGTAATCGACAACGGTTACGTTAATGACATAAAGGAGATCGCATGAGCCACGCAACATCCGAAACCAAGATGGTTAAGCCGGGCACTGTAGAGCAGATAGTCGACTTCCTCAGCGGCAATGAGATGGCCGCCACGGTGGTTGCCCAGATCAACTACCATCTGATGGGATATTACCCGATCACTCCGTCCACGGAAGTGGCGGAATATGTCGATGAAATGTATGCTAACGTGGATCACGGCGTCCAAATGATTACCGCCGACGGCGAACATG
>JAKAGL010000201.1 GCA_021815535.1 bacterium | reverse complement strand
GGTATTGGTGCAATGGAGAACCGGCTGCAGGTAGGAGCATCAAATCTGGCGGTATCGAAGGAAAACCTCACCGCGGCCGACACGCAGATTAGCGGCGTCGACTATGCGGCGGAGATGTCCTCGATGAAGCAGAATCAGGTGGCGATGCAGGCGGGCCTCAGCGCGCTGAAAAGCGGGTTGAAGACGCAAGCGAACATGATCGGCAACCTGCTGAACACCAAAGGCTGACCGCCGCCTTTCTCTCGCGCGCCATGCTCAGTGGGCAGGCGCCGTTTCTTTCATCTTTTTATCTATCCGGGCAAGGGCCGCCTGGTCCCCGGCGGCTCTCCGTCCGATTCCGGCGGCGCTATTCACCCCGTACGCACGGATATAAAAGTACCGCGCCGCAGAATAATCTTTTTTGACCTCGTACGCCTTGCCGATAAGGTGCAACGTTTCGCCGATGGCGAGCACCTCTTCATCCGCCTTATAAAGGACCAGCGCGTGGTTCAGATGCGTTAACGACGCCTCTGCATCGCCAGTTTGCAGTAACAGCTTGCCTAGATTGCTCTGGCATGCCGATTCGGCGGAAGCATTTTTGGCGGAACGCGCCGCTTCCATTGCGGCGGTGAATAGTTTTTTTGCCCCTTCACTATCCCCCTTCGCCATCACCAATCTGCCAAAAGCGTTATCCCGCTTCCAGCCGGCCAGACCGGATGACTCGGCCGCGGCCAGCATCTTTTCGGCGTGTGGAAGGTCCCCCTGCGCCAACTCGGCCATTGCCGCAGATAATGCGGCTTCCATAACAAGCTCTTTCAGATTTTCGCGTTCGGCGATCAGCCGCGCCTGCTCAAAATAATCCGTGGCCTGAGGATAATCCCCCTCCAGCATGTCCGTATTCCCCATTTTAATAAAAACGACAATAATGCCGCGCAGATTGTCCAACCGCCGGTATTCGCACAGTGCCGATTCGTACCGCCGTTTCGCGTCGGCCACGTCCCCCCGCCGGAGGCTGTCATCACCGAACCCTTCCTGCGATTCGGCCCGGGTTGGGAGAGGTTTGAGAGCCTCTGGCGATGCACAGGCCGCCGCGAGAACCGCAACCGCGAGGCAAGCAATAAACAGCCGTTTCATTTTTCGCCTCCATATACCGTATCCCGCGCCGCTGGTTCCATCGGTATCTTCACTCTTTCAGGGGGCACCATGTTCTTCACCGGCCAGGAACGTTTAACCCCTTTCACAACCGCCAATGTCTCGTTCAGGGTGGTTTCTATCTCATCCAGCAACGGAGCGATCCTTGCGGTAGTATGCGTCAGATCTTCGGTCATCGTGCCGATATTCGCCACCGTTTTCTTCGTGCCGGGAGCCATTTCGTCTACGTCCGCCAGCACACGATCCATCTTCTTCATTACTTGATCGAGGTTGTTTTTCAATTCCGGCAAGTCGGCGGTGACCCCCTTCACGTCATGGCTGATAGCCTTCAGGTCGCCGCTGATATCCGCCGCGTTATCCATCGTTTCGGGAAGACGTTTGGTGGCATCGTTTATCCGTTCTGAAAGAACGTTTATCCGTTCCATGAGGTGTTCAAGATGGTTGTAGAACTCCCCGTTGTCGGTACTCAGAAGCCGGCCCGCGGTGGATTTACCGCCGCGGATGTTGCCCATCACCGCGCTGGCATCGGTGATGGCGGAGTTGAGACGGTCATCCGGGAAGTCGTTCAGAATTTTTTCAATACGGAAAACTATTTTCTCCGCGGCGTTCAGAATCGGCGTCACGCGCTCCATCATATTATCCATGTCGAACAATCCCTGCGAAACGATCGTATCGCCATCATTCAACAAAGGGGCCGATTCGCTGCCGCCCGTGATCCTGATTTCCTTGATTCCGATGACATTCGCCGAGGCGATGATCGCCACCGCGTCCCGGTGGAAGCGGCCGAGGTAACCGCGTTCTATCGTAAGCGTAAGTTCCACTTCCTCCTTCTTCCCCAACTGTATGCCGCTCACCCGCCCTATCTTCATCCCCGAATAGGTGATCGGGGTCTGCGTATCGATCCCCTGCGCCGAACTGATCTTTGTCTTGAGCGTGGCCATCTTTGTGAACATGCCGCGGTTGACTCCCCACATGACGGCAAGGAACAACACGGTCATAATGGGAATGCCGGCGAACAGCGCAATTGCGGCGTTTTTCTGTCCGGGGGTCAGTCGGTGTATGTAATGCATCTGTCATTTCTCCGTCTGTTCATCTTTAAAGAGCACCTTGAAAAATCCGCTGATCTCCCGTTTCTGCCGCTCAGTATAATTCCTGATTTCCTTGAAGAACTCCCGCGCGGCGCGGTCGGCCGTTTCCAAATGATCGCTGTGCGGAATAAGTTTGTGGTCGACCAGATAGTAGAAACCGGCCTTCTCGATTGACGCCATCGATGGCGAACAGGTGGTTATCAGCATCGTGATGCCGTTTTCGTGAAGCCGCTTGATCGCCGCCATCACCTGAAGGAAGCCTGCTGGATCGAGATCCCCCGCCGTCGGTTCGTCTAGGATAAGAAGGGACGGCTGCTGTATCACGGCGCGGGCCATCATCGCCAATTTGGCCTCATTGTTATTGATCTGGTGTGGGAAACGATCGGCGATTTTGCCGATCCCGAACTGCCGCAATACCGGCTCCACCCTGTCGCGCAGATCACGTTCTTTCATTCCTAAATGGTAGGCAAGCGGAAGCCCCACGTTTCCCGCCACGGAAAGATTGTCGAGCAACGTCACCTGCTGCGTCACCATGCCTACCCGCCGGATATCGGCCGCGCGGAGCGCCTCACCGGAAATCAACTGGCGTTCCATCAAAAATACCGTGCCGCCATCGACAGAATGCCTGCCGAGGCAAACATTGACAAAACCGGTTTTCCCCGCCCCGCGGGAGCCGAGAATAACCGCGATTCCGCCGCGCGGTAAATGAAAATCAATTTCCTTGAAGGAATTCGTGCCGATGGTGAAATACACTTTCTCCAGCCGTATCATCGCGTAATGTACCACCCTAACGAGATAACTATGTTAATAACAAACGTCGAGATGAAGGCGGTGACAATCGCCTTGCTGGTTCGCTGGGGTATTTCGGTAACCGACTTCATAACGTTGACCCCCTGATGGATACAAATAATGGCGACCGTCATCCCCAGTACGCTTCCCTTGACAATACTGATGAATACATCACCGGCATGCAGCGAATCCACAAACAGGTTTATCATCCGCGGCATATCAATCCCCCTTTGGAAAGAAGAGATGATGAACCAGGAAAGAAACGTCATGATGATAAAGTAGCCATTGAGCAGCACCCCGGCCACGGTGAGACCAATGACGCGCGGCACGTAGAAATACTGGGCGATGTCGATCCCCATCGCCGCCAGTGCCTCGTGGTGCCCTTTCACCCTCATGGTGCCCAATTCCACCGTTATGGCGCTGCCCGAACGCCCCACCAGAATGAGGGCCGTAAAAACGGGGGCGATCTCGTTGGTGAAAAGGCTGGTGATGATGTCCATGAGAAAGGGGGAACCCTGGAACCCGGGGGCATACGCCATCATTTGCACCAGCACCACCCCCCCGATCACCACCGCGACGGTACTGACAACTCCCACGGCATCGATGCCGGAAAAAATGATCTGGTGAATAGTGAGGTTTCTTACATAGCGCCGCTGGTTTCCTCGCAATGCGCGGAGTCCCATCCAGAACTCCATAAAGAGGTATGCAAGCTGCCGCCAAAATGCCAATAGTTGAAGCCGTGAATCCAGGTAGCTTTCAAACCATGTGAGTTCGCGCCCGGCCTCCGCCAGCCCCTCTGGCTGGGAAGCCATTTCTTCGTTCACCTGATATCCCCTCCGGTTATGGCACCATCATAAATCAGGTGGGACTTCAAGAACAGGAGAAGAATTTAAGCCTGCCGGGTAGAGGAAAAAATCCGTGAATCGCCGGAGGCGGCATGAAAAGAAGGGAAGGCCATCGTTGGCATCCAGTCTTCCATAGCCAAAAAAAACCGCCCCCCGCATCGCGGAGGACGGTGTGATAAACGGATATGAACGGTTTAGCGCTTGGAGAACTGGAACCGCTTGCGGGCGCCCTTTTGTCCGTACTTTTTGCGTTCCTTCATCCGGCTGTCGCGGGTGAGAAGGCCTGCTTTTTTAAGGGAACGGCGGAGTTCCGGATTCAGCTTACACAGCGCGCGGGCGATGGCGTGACGAACGGCGCCGGCCTGCGAATTGAGGCCGCTGCCCCGCACGGTGGCGCGAACGTCCAACTTCGCATCGCTGGCGGCAATCACCAGCGGCTGCTTCACCAGCATCTCGCTGGAGGGGCGCTTGAAATATTCGTGCAACCCTTTTTTATTTACGGTGATCTTGCCGGTGCCGGCGGCCAGCCAGATGCGGGCGGCGGCGGTTTTGCGGCGGCCGGTGGCGTATTGAGCGTTAGCCATTCATCATATCTCCATTTTTACCGGTTGTTGCGCGGCGTGCGGATGTGCCGCGCCGGCGAAAATTTTGAGCTTTTTCATAAACGCATCCCGCAACTTGTTGCCCGGCAACATGCCATACACCGCTTCCTCGATCACGCGGTCGGGGTGCTTGGCCAGCATTTCTTCCGCGGTGGCGGAACGGAGATGGCCGATATAGCCGGTGTGGTGGCGGTAAATCTTGTCGGTAAGTTTCTTGCCGGTCAGCTTCACCTTCGCAGCGTTAATAACGATCACATGATCGCCAGTATCAACGTGGGAGGTGTAGGTCGGCTTGTCCTTGCCGCGCAGGGCGCTAGCAACCGCGGTGGCTAT